>NZ_PIBN01000010.1:0-220017 GCF_002806655.1 Klebsiella sp. K-Nf6
TCCATGTCACTTTGAGTGCCCACACAGATTGTCTGATAAATTGTTAAAGAGCAGTTGCGACGCGCTTTAGCGCTCTGTCGCGAGGTGGCGTATATTACGCTTTCCTCTTTCAGAGTCAACCCTGAATTTCAGGATTTTTCTCTTCAACCGAACCGGCTGTTTGTGTGAAGTGATTCACATCCGCCGTGTCGATGGAGGCGCATTATAGGGAGCTCTCCGGGAATGACAAGCGGAAAAATACAATTTTATTTCAACCGCTCATCTTTTAAACGCAACGCTTATTTTTGCTGCTTTTTAATCGCCGCAGGCAGCTCTGCCAGGCTATTTAGCACCCAGTCAGCCGCTTTTTCCGCTTCTTCAGTAAGGGGCTTACCGGTACGCACCAGCACTTTAGTACCGACATCCGCTGCGGCGGCGGCCTGCATATCTTCCAGTTTGTCCCCTACCATATAGGAAGCGGCCATATCGATATGCAGAAAATCACGTGCAGAGATCAGCATCCCCGGATGTGGTTTACGGCAATCACAGGTCTGGCGGTACTCCTCCACCGTACCCTGCGGATGATGCGGGCAATAGTAGATACCATCCAGGTCGACACCACGGTCCGCCAGAGACCAGTCCATCCATTCGGTCAGCGTTTCAAACTGAGCTTCGGTAAATTTGCCGCGAGCAATACCGGACTGGTTAGTGACCAGCACCAGCGCGTAGCCCATCTCTTTTAGTTCGCGCATCGCGTCAATGACGCCATCGATAAATTCAAAATTGTCGATTTCGTGGACGTAACCATGATCGATATTAATCGTGCCGTCACGGTCGAGAAAAATTGCGGGTACTGACTTTGCCACCGGTTTGCTCCTGAAAAAGGCTAATGCCGTTAGTATCGCATGTTTCGGCATGCAAGAAAGTGCTCATTATAAAGAGTCAGATTGATTTAGACGTCTGGATGCCTTAACATCCATTTCATTGACAGGCATCGCCTGGATACGGCAGAAGAAAATGCCACGGCAAACGGCTAAACGATAATAAATAACTGATGATTAAACTTTCCAATATCACCAAAGTGTTCCAGCAGGGGAATCGCAGCATTCAGGCGCTGAATGACGTCAGCCTGCATGTCCCTGCCGGACAAATTTATGGCGTTATCGGTGCCTCCGGCGCCGGTAAAAGTACGCTGATTCGCTGCGTCAACCTGCTGGAGCGCCCGACCGAGGGCAGCGTACAAGTTGACGGTCAGGAATTGACTGCTCTGTCGGAAAAAGAGCTAACCCGCGCGCGCCGTCAGATTGGCATGATTTTCCAGCATTTTAACCTGCTGGCTTCCCGGACCGTTTTCGGCAACGTGGCGTTGCCCCTGGAACTGGATAACACCCCGCAGGCTGAAATCAAACGCCGTGTCACCGAGCTGCTGGATCTCGTCGGCCTGGGTGATAAGCACGACAGCTACCCGGCTAATCTCTCTGGTGGCCAGAAACAGCGCGTCGCCATTGCCCGCGCGCTGGCCAGCAACCCGAAGGTATTGCTGTGCGATGAAGCCACCAGCGCTCTCGACCCGGCCACCACCCGTTCCATTCTCGAACTGCTGAAAGACATTAACCGTCGTCTGGGACTGACCATTCTGCTAATCACCCACGAAATGGATGTGGTGAAACGCATCTGCGACTGCGTGGCGGTGATTAGCAACGGCCAGCTTATTGAGCAGGACACGGTAAGTGAAGTCTTCTCCCATCCGAAGACGCCGCTGGCCCAGCAGTTCATTCAGTCGACTCTGCACCTGGATATTCCGGATGACTACCAGGCACGCCTGAAACCTACCGCCGCAGCGGACAGTGTACCGATGCTGCGCATGGAATTTACCGGCCACTCCGTCGATGCGCCGCTGCTCTCTGAAACCGCGCGTCGCTTCAATGTGAATAACAACATTATTAGTGCGCAGATGGATTACGCCGGTGGCGTGAAGTTCGGCATAATGCTGACCGAAATGCACGGTACACAGGAAGACACTCAGGCGGCCATCGCCTGGCTGCAGGAACACCATGTAAAAGTAGAGGTATTGGGATATGTCTGAGCCAATGATGTGGCTGCTGTTGCGCGGCGTGTGGGAAACGCTGGCAATGACCTTTGTCTCCGGCTTCTTCGGCTTTGTCCTTGGTCTGCCGGTGGGCGTGCTGCTGTATGTCACGCGCCCTGGGCAAATTGCCGCCAATGCCAAACTGTATCGTACCTTGTCGGCGGTGGTGAATATTTTCCGTTCCATCCCGTTCATTATCCTGCTGGTCTGGATGATCCCGTTTACTCGCATAATCGTCGGCACCTCGATCGGCCTGCAAGCGGCGATCGTGCCGTTAACCGTCGGCGCCGCGCCGTTTATCGCCCGCATGGTGGAGAACGCCCTGCTGGAGATCCCGACCGGGCTCATCGAAGCTTCCCGCGCGATGGGCGCTACACCGCTGCAGATCGTCCGCAAGGTTCTACTGCCTGAAGCGCTGCCGGGTCTGGTCAACGCCGCCACCATCACCCTCATTACTCTTGTGGGCTATTCCGCCATGGGCGGTGCGGTGGGCGCCGGTGGTCTGGGGCAGATTGGTTATCAGTACGGTTATATCGGCTACAACGCCACCGTGATGAATACCGTACTGGTATTACTGGTTATTCTGGTTTATCTAATTCAATTCTCTGGCGATCGTATCGTCCGGGCTGTGACTCATAAATAACGTTATTGGCAGACAACACTCATTCTTACAGGAAGGAAATAACATGGCCTTTAATTTCAAAACCTTTGCGGCAGTTGGCGCGTTAATCGGTTCTCTGGCGCTGGTGGGTTGCGGTCAGGATGAAAAAGATCCGAATCATATTAAAGTCGGCGTTATCGTCGGGGCGGAACAGCAGGTCGCTGAAGTTGCGCAGAAAGTGGCAAAAGAGAAGTATGGCCTCGACGTTGAGCTGGTCACCTTTAACGATTATGTGCTGCCAAACGAAGCGCTGAGCAAAGGCGATATCGACGTGAACGCCTTCCAGCATAAACCGTATCTCGACCAGCAGATTAAAGACCGTGGCTATAAGCTGGTCTCCGTTGGCAACACCTTCGTTTATCCGATCGCGGGTTACTCGAAGAAAATCAAATCGCTGGACGAACTGCAGCCGGGCTCGCAGATCGCCGTCCCTAACGATCCGACCAACCTCGGTCGTTCCCTGCTGCTGCTGCAGCAAGTGGGTCTGATTAAACTGAAAGAAGGTGTAGGTCTGCTGCCAACCTCTCTGGATGTGGTAGAGAATCCGAAAAACCTGAAGATTGTTGAGCTGGAAGCGCCGCAGCTGCCGCGTTCTCTGGACGATGCACAGATAGCGCTGGCCGTCATCAACACCACTTACGCCAGCCAGATTGGCCTGACCCCGGCGAAAGACGGTATCTTTGTTGAAGGCAAAGAGTCTCCTTACGTGAACCTGATTGTGGCGCGCGAAGACAATAAAGATGCTGAGAATGTGAAGAAATTCGTTCAGGCTTACCAGAGCGATGAAGTTTACGAAGCGGCGAACAAGATCTTTAACGGTGGCGCAGTGAAAGGCTGGTAATCTTTTCTCACCGTAATATCATTCAGGACGGGCTTCACGCCCGTCTTGTCATTTATGCAAGCACCTGATTCAATAACGCCCTGTTTTTTATTCATTGAGGAAATACTATGCGTGCTTTACCGGTCTGTTTGTTAGCACTCATGTTAAGCGGTTGTTCCATGCTAAGCAGATCCCCTGTTGAACCTGTTCAAAGCACTGCAACCCCCCCGGTTAAATCTGAGCCGAGCAAACCACGCGTAACCCGTCCGGCGCCGGTACGTATTTATACCGATGCGTCAGAGTTGGTGGGAAAACCGTTCCGCGATCTGGGTGAAGTGACTGGTGAGTCATGCCAGGCCTCAAATCAGGATTCCCCACCGAACATCCCAACCGCCCGCAAGCGTCTGCAGGTGAATGCGGCACGCATGAAAGCCAATGCCGTCCTGCTTCACCGCTGCGAAGTGACCAGCGGCACGCCAGGCTGCTACCGTCAGGCGGTTTGTCTGGGCTCGGCGCTTAACGTTTCGGCACAATGAGTGCATTCCAGTTCGCGCAGATAGGCGTTATCCGCTCGCCGTATAAAGAGAAATTTGCCGTTCCTCGCCAGCCTGGGCTGGTTAAGCACGGCGGCGGAGAACTGCATCTGGTCGCGCCCTACAATCAGGCCGACGCCGTGCGTGGCCTGGAAAACTTCAGCCATCTGTGGGTCCTGTTTGTGTTTCATCAGACCATGGAAGGCGGCTGGCGTCCGACGGTGCGCCCTCCCCGACTGGGAGGCAATGCACGGATGGGCGTCTTTGCCACCCGTTCGACGTTTCGCCCTAACCCCATCGGCATGTCGCTGGTTGAGCTGAAAGGCATTCGTTGTCAGAAGGATCAGGTGATCCTGGAACTCGGTAGCCTCGATCTCGTCGACGGGACGCCGGTGGTTGATATCAAACCGTATCTTCCTTTCGCCGAAGCCCTGCCGGATGCCAGCGCCAGCTATGCGCAACAGGCGCCGCTGGCGGGTATGAACGTCAGTTTTACACCGGAAACAGAAGCGCAGTTACTGACCCTGGAAAAACGCTACCCGCATATCAAAGCGTTTATTCGCGAAGTATTGGCACAGGATCCGCGCCCAGCCTACCGTAAAGAGGAAGAAGCAGGAAAAAATTACGCAGTCTGGCTGCTGGATTTCAACGTCCGCTGGCGGGTTATCGCTTCCGGTTTTGAAGTCTTTGCCCTCGAAGCGCGCTAATTTTATTTTCCTCTCTTTTGGCATCTTTGCCACACTGGTAAACTAAACCACTTTTTTTGTTTCAGGCTGGGCAACCAGCCTGTTCCGCTCGTTTAACTGGAACCGTTACAACATGCGTACTAGCCAATATCTGCTCTCCACTTTGAAGGAGACACCTGCCGACGCCGAGGTCATCAGCCACCAGCTGATGCTGCGCGCCGGGATGATCCGCAAGCTGGCCTCCGGGTTATACACCTGGCTGCCGACCGGCGTGCGCGTCCTGAAAAAAGTCGAAAACATCGTGCGTGAAGAAATGAACAACGCCGGTGCGATCGAGGTGTTAATGCCGGTCGTTCAGCCCTCTGAACTGTGGCAGGAGAGCGGTCGCTGGGAGCAGTACGGCCCGGAACTGCTGCGCATTGCCGATCGCGGCGATCGCCCGTTCGTCCTCGGACCAACCCACGAAGAGGTCATTACCGATCTGATTCGCAACGAGCTGAATTCTTATAAGCAGCTGCCGCTGAACTTCTATCAGATTCAGACCAAGTTCCGCGACGAAGTGCGTCCGCGTTTCGGCGTGATGCGCTCCCGTGAATTCCTGATGAAAGATGCTTACTCTTTCCATACCTCTCAGGAATCGCTGCAGGAAACCTACGACGCGATGTACACCGCTTACAGCAAAATCTTCAGTCGTATGGGGCTGGATTTCCGTGCGGTACAGGCTGATACCGGTTCTATCGGCGGCAGCGCCTCTCATGAATTCCAGGTGCTGGCGCAGAGCGGCGAAGACGATGTGATCTTCTCCGACAGCTCCGACTACGCGGCAAACATCGAGTTTGCCGAAGCCGTTGCGCCAAAAGCGCCGCGCGCAGCCGCCACCCAGGAGATGACCCTGGTTGATACGCCGAACGCCAAAACCATCGCCGAACTGGTTGAGCAGTTCAACCTGCCGATCGAAAAAACCGTGAAGACCCTGCTGGTGAAAGCGGTTGAAGGTAGCGCCTTCCCGCTGGTTGCCCTGCTGGTGCGCGGCGATCACGAGCTGAACGAAGTGAAAGCGGAAAAACTGCCGCAGGTCGCCAGCCCGCTGACCTTCGCCACCGAAGAGGAGATCCGCGCTCTGGTGAAAGCCGGTCCGGGCTCCCTGGGTCCGGTGAACCTGCCGATCCCAGTGGTTATCGACCGTACCGTTGCGGTGATGAGCGATTTCGCCGCTGGCGCCAACATCGATGGCAAACACTACTTCGGCATCAACTGGGATCGCGACGTTGCCACGCCGGAAGTCGCCGATATTCGTAACGTCGTCGCTGGCGATCCGAGCCCGGACGGCAAAGGTACCCTGCTTATCAAGCGCGGTATCGAAGTCGGTCACATCTTCCAGCTGGGTACTAAGTACTCTCAGGCGATGAATGCCGCCGTACAGGGCGAAGATGGCCGTAACCAGATCCTGACCATGGGCTGCTACGGTATTGGGGTGACCCGCGTGGTGGCCGCCGCTATCGAGCAGAACTTCGACGATCGCGGGATTATCTGGCCAGACGCCATCGCGCCGTTCCAGGTGGCGATTCTGCCGATGAATATGCACAAGTCCTATCGCGTGCAGGAGCTGGCCGAGAAGCTGTACGCCGAGTTGCGTGCGCATGGCATCGATGTGCTGATGGACGACCGTAAAGAGCGTCCTGGCGTGATGTTCGCTGATATGGAGCTGATCGGTATCCCGCACACTATCGTGCTGGGCGATCGGAACCTCGATAACGATGATATTGAATACAAGTATCGTCGTAACGGTGAGAAGCAGCTGATTAAAACCGGTGATATCGTGGAATATCTGGTTAAAGCGATAAAAGGCTAAGCACCCACCTCAGGGCCCTGAACGGATGTCAGGGCCTTTTTTTTACAAGGACAGTACCCATGACTGCACCTATCCTGAGCAGCGGACTGCTTACTTCCGCCCTGCTACTGCTTACCGCCTGCACCGTAGACGTCGGCCGCAGCGCCCCTTCCGTATCCGCTACCGAGGGCCGCTCCCCGCCATGGGCTGTCACCCTCCAGCGTCAAAGCTCGATTGCCGGCAGCGGGCTCCTCGAAATTGGCGAAAGCGACCTCCGTTCCGGCGACCTGCTCTTCTCGTCCAGCCTGGGTATCACTTCGTTTGGGATCCGCGCCTTCAGCGCCTCTTCCGTTAGCCACGTCGCACTGTATCTTGGCGAGGGTCAGATCGCGGAAGCCACCGGCGCTGGCGTACAGGTGATTTCTGTTCAGCAGGCGCTGGCGCACAGCGATAAACTCTTTGCCCTCAGGGTGCCCGACCTGACGCCGGACCAGGCAACGGCGATGAAAAATTTTGCCTGGCAGGTCAAAGACAGCGGGTATAACTATCGCGGCATTATTCAGTTTATCCCTTATATGGTCACCAAACCGCTCTGCTCGCTCAACCCTTTCTCGCGTAACTTTCGTCAGCAGTGCGTGAGCGGCCTGGCCAAAGCGCAACTGGGCGATGCGGCAAGCGCCGACAAGAAAGCGTGGTTTTGCTCGGAGTTTGTCAGCGAGGCCTTCGTCAGAGCCGGGCATCCACTGACCCTGGCGCAGGCGGCGTGGATCAGTCCTTCTGATTTGCTGCACATGCGGGAAGGAGACGTCGCCACGTTTAAACCCGAAACGCAGTTGCAGTATGTCGGGCATCTGAAACCAGGCGTTTATCTTCAGGCCGGGAAGCTGGTGGGGCTGAATAAACCGAAGACAGATGTGAAGTGAAAAAACGATTTGCGCTTTTCCGCCAGCCAGACCCACGCTCACTGTTGATGTGACAGGGCGAATCGCAGGAGCAAGCTGGTGGTAGCTGGGGGGATCATCCCCTGCCCGGTCCCGGGCAGGGGCCTGACAATCAGTGGCTGCAGTCTTTTCCTGGGATAAATTTGCCGTCTTTATCTGTCATCAGCGTCTTCATCATTTCGCCGGTATCCGGGTTCGCCTCGAGGGTAAAGTGCCCCTCCACCACCAGCAGCACCGGTCGTGAATCATTGCCGCGGGCAGCGGCATAATCCCGCTCAAGCTGGGCATTGTTCGCCACCGCGACGCGTTTACCGGTCGCGCAATCGGTAAAGGTTGCCGCATCGGCCATATAGAAATACATGCCGCGCATCGCCATCGGGGTGGTCGGCAGGCTGGCCTTCACCGGCTCCAGGGTATAATTGAGAGGAGACTGAACGGGGCTCCCGCTGCGGTCAAGCATCTCCAGCTTGTCGCCCTTCGCGCGAAAATATGATTTCTCACCTTTGCTGTCGGTCAGCACCAGTTTATCCGCTGTGCGAGCCCAGGTGCCATAAGAGGCAAAAGATGACGGTTCACGACGGGCGCCCTGGTAGTGCTCGTTCATCACCCAGGTACCGTCTTTTTCCAGGAACAGCGAGGTTTCAATACCTTCACAATCCGCGCAAGGCAGCACCCCACGCCAGCTTTGCTGCATCGGTTTGAGCTCTTCCATCGCCGCTGGCTGTACGGTGTCAGTCTCGGCGCGATGGTTACAACCAAACAGCGCGAACAGCGAACAGGCCGCTATCACGGAGAATACGATTTTTTTCACTTTGCTTTCCTTATCATCCATTCCACCCGTTCACCATCGCCTTCACTGGCGAACTTTCCCACGCAGCGCTTTAACTGAGGACTTTTGTGCCTTGGAAGCAAGGCGTCGCTCTTTGGATGCCCGAGTCGGTCGCGTCTCCCGGCGACTTTTTTGCACTGCGGTTAATTCTTTTATGAGGGCCACCAGCCGCGAGATCGCCGCTTCGCGGTTCATCTCCTGGCTGCGATATTCCTGAGCCTTAATGATAACCACACCGTCAGCAGAAATTAAGTGGTGGCTGGCGGCGAGCAGGCGCTCCTTGTCATGCTCTGGCAAGCTCGAGGCTTTGATATCGAAGCGCAGATGGATCGCCGTCGACGCTTTATTCACATGCTGGCCCCCGGCCCCCTGGGCACGAATGCCTTCCAGCGTGACTTCATCATCGGCAATGGTCACGCTGCGGCTAATGGTAATCATGCTGATGCTTGCCAGGCCGTTAAATGAATTTCCAGATTATTCCGAGCGTCGGATAACCAGATAGCGCCGTCCTGCAGAGTGGCCTGCAGCGTCATGGTGCGATCGGCAAAGGCGCTAAGCTGCGCCAGTTGCGCATCATCAAGATACCAGATGGTCAGCTTCGGGTACGCCGCAAGCTTGTTCTGATTCTGCTGCCACCAGATTTCAGCGGCCCGGCTATTATAGGCAAACAGCGCCACCGCCTGCGCCCGGGAGCAGGCTTTCTTGAGACGTTTCTCGTCCGGCAGCCCCAGCTCAATCCACAGATCGATGCCCAAATGGTCGTTTAGCTGCCACAGCTCCGGTTCATCATCCGAGGATAACCCCCGGGTAAACTGTAGCCGCTCATCGGCATATTTGATCCACGCCAGCAGGCGCAACATCATGCGCTCCTGGGTTTCCGAGGGGTGCTGCGCCAGCGTCAGGTTAGCATCCAGAAACTGGTTGCGATCCAGATCGGCTACATTTACCGCGGCTTTATATATCGTCGCTTTCAGCGCCATGAATAAACTCCTGAAAAGAATGGCGTACATTGTAGCGAAACTGGCGGCAAAAGGCTGTCGTCAATCGCAGCAACCTGTTTCATCCTGCTGAAATTGCTTAAATGACTATGATATAGTTCCCTTGCTAAACAGAGTTTATCTTCGTAGGCTTAAACTTGCATCCCACGGTTGAGTCAGAACGCTGACAGGAGGGCATGTGGACCACTATTGTGAGTTAATACGCAAGCGGTATGCGGAAATAGCCAGCGGAGACTTAGGGTATATCCCGGATGCGCTGGGTTGCGTGTTGAAAGTATTGAATGAGATTGCGGCGGATGAGGCCCTTTCGGAGTCAGTCAGGGAAAAGGCCGCTTATGCGGCAGCAAACTTACTGGTGAGCGATTATGTCAATGAATGATACTTATCAACCCATTAACTGCGACGATTACGACAACCTGGAACTGGCTTGCCAGCATCACCTGGTGCTGACGCTGGCGCTGAAGGATGGTGAACAGCTGCAGGCGAAGGCCAGCGATCTAATCTCGCGTAAAAATATCGAGTATCTGGTGGTCGAACTCGCCGGCAACGTCCGCGAGCTACGCCTGGATAAAATCGCCAGCTTCAGTCACCCGGAAATCGGCACCGTGGTGGTGAGCGAATCCTGAATCAAAACGGGCTTAACCGCCCGTTTTCCTCCATGCCAGCCTGACCCCTTCCCCTTCCCCTTCCATGACGGCACCTTCTTTGGCCACAAACAGATCGTCCGCTGCGGCAATCAGCGTTTCGCCGTAAAACAGCAGCGGCGTGGTGTCTCGTCGCCACGGAGCAACGCCCAGCTCCTGCCAGATCTTCTTCAGCTTACGTCCGCCGTGGCGCCCGACGATATGCAGGCGGCCGCTGGCGCGAAAGCGGATAGTGACCGGCTCATCCGCAGACGGCGGGCGCAACGTCCCGCCGGGCTGCAGCATCAGCTCGCCGAGACCGTCTGCCAGCCGCAGCGGCTGGCGCCAGTTGGGCCAGTGCTGGACACTTTCCGTCTGGCCGGGAAGATACTTCACCCAGTACAAACGCTGTTGAAAACGACGAACGGTAAATTCCCCCAGCCGCAGACAAGGGCTGGCATCTTCCCGCGCCAGCGCCACCTCATGCCAGAGGCGCTCAGGCACCTCGCGGGCCGGCATCGGCGCCTGATGCCCGGCGAGCCAGCGACGCAGCAGCGCCGCGCGACGGGGTGGGCTCATCGACGTCAGCGGCGTGATAGCCAGCGAGCCATCTTCGGCCACCAGCGACGCCAGCTCCGCCGCCAGCATTTCGTCCAGCAGTTGTTCCTGCTCGGCGCACAGGCTGGCGCTGCGGGCGACGGCCTCGCTAAAGTGCGGCCAGCGCTCGCGCAGGACCGGGATCACCCGCAGGCGCAGAAAGTTGCGGTCATAGGTATCATCCTGATTACTCTCATCTTCAATCCACGAGAGCTGATGGGCGAGCGCCCACTGGCGTAGCGATTCGCGGGTTTCATTGAGGAGAGGACGCAGTAGGCGGCTGCCGGCAAAGGCAGAGGATGCCGCCATCGCCGACAGACCGGTAGGACCGCTGCCGCGTTTTAACGCCAGCAGCAGCGTTTCGCACTGGTCATCCTGGTGCTGGGCGGTCACTAACACCTCGCCGGCGTTGAGCGTATCCTGAAAGGCCTGATAGCGCGCCGCGCGGGCATGAGCCTCCACGCCCAGACCACCCCGGGCTAACGTCACGTGATGCACCACCAGCGGTACCTGCCACTGCTGGCAAATCTGCCGACAATGCGCCACCCAGTCGTCTGCATGGACGCTCAGGCCGTGGTGAACATGCACTGCCCGCAGCGTCAGCGAGGGATCCTGTTCCCGCAGCAGCACCAGCTGGTGCAGGAGAACCGTCGAATCCAGACCGCCGCTGAAGGCCACCAGCAGCTGGCGATGGGGATGAAGCGTATGCGCAATATCAGCCGTCATATCCACGAACATACCGAGAAGTGATGGCCCGGCACGTTACCGGGCCAGGGTCGCGCTGGCAAGGTTTACTGCTGATATATTTCCAGCGGCAGGTCGTCCGGATCGCTAAAGAAGGTAAAGCGTTTGCCGGTAAAGGGATCGACGCGAATCGCTTCGCACTCGACGCCATGGGCCGTCAGATGCGCCACCGCAGCGTCGATATCATCCACGCTAAAGGCCAGATGACGCAACCCACAGGCTTCGGGGCGACTGGGTCGGGCCGGCGGAAACGGGAACGAGAACAGCTCAATCACGTACTCGCCATTGAGCGCCAGATCGCCCTTCCAGGAGTCGCGCTCGGCGCGATAAAACTCACTTTGCAGCGTAAACCCCAGAATATCACAATAGAACGCTTTACTGCGGGCGTAGTCCGTCGCGATGATGGCAATATGGTGAACCCGTTTCAAACCCAGCATGGTCAAACTCCTTCTGTTAAGCCAGCCACGTTACTCGTGCGCGCCGTTAACGCGCAAGCCTTTCGTCATTTTTTAAGACTCGTACCCGATACACGCCGTCCTCATCGCGCTTCGCACCGTGAATATCAGTCTCAAAGCCCGGATAATGACGGCCGATGGAGCAGAGCATCAGCAGGAAATCGAGCACTGCCCGACTCTCCTCCGTGATCATCTCTCCCGGCATCAGCAGCGGTACGCCCGGTGGATAAGGGAGGATCATGTTGGCCGAAATCCGGCCCACCAGGTTCTCCAGTTCAATCGTTTCCACCTCACCCTTGATCTGGCGCTGCCAGGCGTGATGCGGCGTCATTTTCATTTCCGGCAGGACGTCAAAGGCGCTGAGCATCAGCTGCGGCAGCTGGTGCTGACGGATCAAGCGGTGGATCCCCTGCGCCAGGTCCTGGATCCGCATGTTGCGGTAGAAGTCGGGATCTTCCGCGTACAGATCCGGCAACATATTTTTCACCCGCAGATTGAGATCGTAGGCGCGTTTGAACTCTGTCAAACCGCGCAGCAGCCCCATCGCCCGGGTTTTATCAATACCGATGCTGAACAGGAACAGCAGGTTATAGGGGCCCGTTTTTTCCACCACCACGCCCCGCTCGTCGAGGAACTTCGCCACCAGCGCCGCCGGGATCCCCTCTTCATCCATATTCCCCTGCTCGTCCATGCCCGGCGTCAGAATGGTGACCTTCACCGGATCGAGATACATATGATCCGCATCGGCATCTTTGAAACCGTGCCAGTCTTCGCCAGGCGCCACCGGCCAGCACTCGGCTTTATCCACCGCTTCCGGCTGCCAGATATCAAAGAACCAGCCGTCCGACTCCTCGCGCAGTCGCTGCACCTCTTTGCGAAAATCCAGCGCTCGCTCAATGGAGCGCTGGATCAGACGCTTACCGGAGTTACCGCGCAGCATCGCCGCTGCGGTCTCAATCGACGCGACGATGGGATAGCTCGGCGACGTAGAGGTATGCATCATAAAGGCTTCATTAAAGGTCTCTTCATCATAGTTGCCCTTAATGTGGATCAGCGAGGCCTGCGACAGCGCGGCCAGCATCTTATGCGTGGACTGCGTCTCGAAGATGACTTTCCCGGGGATCCGCTCACCGCTCATGCCGCTTTTCCCCTGATATATCGGATGGAAATGGGTATACGGCACCCAGGCGGAATCGAAATGGATCGACGGGACGTCGAGCGTCTCCTTAAGCCAGGTGGTGTTATAGAGCAGGCCATCGTAGGTGGAGTTAGTGATCACCGCATGCACGGGCCACTGCGCCCCACCCGTGTCGCGCACTTTCTGGTGAATGCTGTCGCGGGTAAATTCGCGCCGGGGGATACCGCCGAGGATCCCCAGCGCGTTGCGGGTCGGCTTCAGCCACAGGGGAACCACATCGCTCATCATCAGCAGATGGGCCAGTGATTTGTGACAGTTACGGTCAATCAGCAGCGTGCTGCCGGCGGGCGCCGAGTACATACCGACAATTTTGTTGGACGTCGAGGTGCCGTTGGTCACCATGTAGCTCTGTTCAGCGCCAAAGGCGCGGGCAATATACTCCTCCGCCTCCAGATGCGGGCCGGTATGATCCAGCAGCGACCCCAGCTCGGTTACCGAAATCGAAACATCCGCCTTTAACGTATTCCCGCCAAAGAAATCATAGAACAGGCAGCCCACCGGGCTTTTCTGATAGGCGCTACCGCCCATATGGCCCGGTGTACAAAAGGTATACTTCCCCTCCTGCACATAGTTGAACAGGGCGCGGGTAAACGGCGGGGTGATATTGTCCAGGTACTCGCGCGTGTACTGCCCGATGCGGGTGGCGATCTCTTCGGAGAGTCCCAGCGCATATTCGAAGAACCACAGCGTCATGCGCAGATCCTGACTACTGACGTCCATCGTCGAGTGGGCGTTAATAAAGGCGTACAGAGGCAGATATTCATTGAGCTGATTAATGTCACTGCACAGATCGACACTGTATTCATCCCAGTCGAAAATCACCCCACAGATGCGCGGGTTGTGCTCAATAAACTGCAGCAGGTCGGCGCTGTTTTGCGGCCAGATGGTCTGAAAGCCCTGGCGTTGCAGCGCCGCTTCCAGTTCTTTGATCGGTTCGTCTTTGTGATAGACGCCGTGAGGCCCCATGATGGCGATGATATTCACGCTTTCCTCCTGGTATTCACCTAAGTCAAGCATCATAGCAATCCCCTCGGCGCATCGCACATAAAAAAAGGGCCGGAAAATCCGGCCCTTAGTGTTTTGCGCTCGCGAAAAACTTAGGCGTAACCGTAGCTCATCAGGCGCTGATAGCGGCGGTTCAGCAGCTCTTCTTCGCTGAGCAGATCGAGATCGGCCAGGTCTGCCAGCAGCTGCGCTTTCAGGCTCGCTGCCATCACTTCCGGGTTGCGGTGCGCGCCGCCCAGCGGTTCCGGAACGATAGAGTCAATCAGCTTCAGCTCTTTCAGACGCGGCGCGACAATACCCATCGCTTCCGCGGCCAGCGGTGCTTTATCCGCGCTTTTCCACAGAATGGACGCGCAGCCTTCCGGCGAAATGACCGAATAGGTGCTGTACTGCAGCATGTTAACCTTGTCGCCCACGCCAATCGCCAGCGCGCCGCCGGAGCCGCCTTCACCGATCACGGTGCAGATAACCGGCACGCTAAGACGCGACATTTCACGCAGGTTGCGGGCAATCGCTTCAGACTGGCCGCGCTCTTCCGCACCAACACCCGGATAGGCGCCAGGGGTGTCGATGAAGGTGATGATCGGCATTTTAAACCGCTCAGCCATCTCCATCAGGCGCAGCGCTTTGCGATAGCCTTCCGGGGCCGGCATACCAAAGTTGCGACGGATCTTCTCTTTGGTTTCGCGACCTTTCTGGTGGCCGATGATCATCACCGGACGACCATCAAGACGCGCAATACCGCCGACAATCGCTTTATCGTCAGCGTAGGCGCGGTCACCGGCCAGTTCGTCAAACTCGTCGAACGCCAGGCGGACATAATCCAGGGTATAGGGACGACGTGGATGGCGCGCCAGCTGGGCTACCTGCCATGCACCAAGATCGGCGAAGATTTTGCGCGTCAGCTCTACGCTTTTCTCGCGCAGACGATGCACTTCTTCGTCGATGTTAATATCCAGTTTCTCATCCTGACGGCTTACCGCAGTCAGGGAATCGATTTTCGCTTCCAGCTCTGCAATCGGCTGTTCAAAATCTAGGAAATTCAGACTCATAGTATTCCTGTATTAGTCAAACTCCAGTTCCACCTGCTCCGAGCCGATAAGGCCACGCAGATCGTTAAGTAAACGATCGCTCGGAGAGACGCGCCATGTTGCGCCGAAACGCAACCGCGCGCGTGCATCCGCCCTCTGATAGTAGAGGTGCACTGGAATGGTTCCCGAACGGTGGGGTTCCAGAGACTGACGGAGTCGGTTTAAAAGCTGGTCATCAATTTGCCTGTCCGTCAGCGAGATAGCAAGCCCGCGAGCATATTTTTCCCGGGCTTCGTCAATGTCCATGACTTCGCGGGCGGTCATTTTAAGCCCCCCGCTAAAGTCATCAAAGCTGACCTGTCCGCTGACGATAAGTATGCGGTCTTTTTCCAGCAACTGCTGATATTTATCCAGCGCGTCGGTGAACAACATCACCTCCAGACGCCCGGAACGGTCATCCAGCGTACAGATGCCGATACGATTGCCGCGCTTGGTGACCATTACCCGCGCCGCAATCACCAGCCCCGCCGCCGTGGTCACTTTACCACGATCGGTCGGATGCATGTCTTTGAGCCGCACGCCACCGACGTAGCGCTCGATCTCTTTCAGGTACTGGTTAATCGGGTGACCGGTCAGATACAGCCCCAGGGTTTCCCTTTCACCATCCAGCACCACCTGCTCAGGCCACGGCTGGCAGCTGGCGTAGGACTGTTCTATTTGCTCAGGCTCTTCCGCCAGCACGCCGAACATATCGGCCTGGCCAATGGCCTCCGCTTTCGCGTGCTGGTCGGCGGCTTTTAACGCATCGCCCAGCGAATTCATCAGCGCTGCGCGATGCGGACCGAGACGATCGAACGCCCCGGACATAATCAGTTTTTCCAGCACCCGACGGTTGAGCTTTTTAATATCGGTCCGCGCGCAGAGGTCGAACAGCTCGCGGAAATAACCGCCATTGTTGCGCGCCTCAATGATCGCTTCGATCGGCCCTTCGCCAACGCCTTTGATGGCGCCGATGCCGTAGACGATCTCACCGTCATCATTGACGTGGAAATGGTACAGGCCGGAGTTAATATCCGGGGGCAAAATTTTCAGCCCCATGCGCCAGCACTCATCCACCAGGCCAACCACCTTCTCAGTGTTGTCCATATCGGCGGTCATTACCGCCGCCATAAACTCTGCCGGATAGTGCGCCTTAAGCCATAGCGTCTGGTAAGAGACCAGCGCGTAGGCAGCGGAGTGCGATTTGTTAAACCCGTAACCGGCGAATTTCTCCACCAGGTCGAAGATTTTTATCGCCAGTTCACCATCAACACCGTTTTTCCTCGCCCCTTCTTCGAAGGTGCCACGCTGCTTGGCCATCTCCTCCGGTTTTTTCTTACCCATCGCACGGCGCAGCATATCTGCGCCGCCGAGGGTATAACCGGAAAGCACCTGGGCAATCTGCATGACCTGTTCCTGATACAGGATAATGCCGTAGGTCGGCTCAAGCACCGGTTTCAGGCTCTCATGCTGCCACTGTACGTCCGGATAGGAAATCTCTTCGCGGCCGTGCTTACGGTCGATAAAGTTATCTACCATCCCCGACTGCAGCGGGCCCGGACGGAACAGAGCCACCAGCGCGATCATATCTTCGAAGCAGTCAGGCTGCAGACGCTTAATCAGATCTTTCATGCCGCGTGATTCAAGCTGGAAGACCGCGGTGGTTTCCGAGCGCTGCAGCATGTCGAAGCTTTTCTTGTCATCCAGCGGGATAGCGGCGATATCCAACGGCCCTTCGCCGTTCTTCGCCCGCCGCTTGTTGATCATCTCCAGCGCCCAGTTAATGATAGTGAGCGTACGCAGACCGAGGAAGTCGAATTTTACCAGCCCGGCGTATTCGACGTCGTTCTTGTCAAACTGGGTAACCGGATGCAGCCCCTGCTCATCGCAATACAGTGGCGCAAAGTCGGTGATTTTAGTGGGAGCGATAACCACCCCACCGGCGTGTTTACCGGCGTTTCGCGTCACCCCTTCCAGCTTACGCGCCATGTCGATCAGCGCTTTAACTTCTTCGTCCGCCTCGTAGATTTCCGGCAGCTGCGGTTCGGCTTCAAACGCTTTCGCCAGCGTCATACCCGGATCGGGCGGCACCAGCTTGGAGATACGGTCGACAAAGCCGTACGGGTGACCCAGCACACGGCCCACGTCGCGGATGACCGCTTTCGCCGCCATGGTACCGAAGGTGATGATCTGCGATACCGCATCGCGGCCATACATGTCCGCCACATGCTCAATAACCTGGTCGCGTTTCTCCATGCAGAAATCGACGTCGAAGTCGGGCATCGAGACACGCTCCGGGTTAAGGAAACGTTCGAACAGCAGATCAAATTCCAGCGGATCAAGATCGGTGATTTTCAGCGCGTAGGCCACCAGTGAACCGGCGCCGGAACCGCGGCCCGGGCCAACCGGTACGCCGTTATCCTTCGACCACTGGATAAACTCCATGACGATCAGGAAGTAGCCCGGGAACCCCATCTGGTTGATGACCTGGAGTTCAATATCCAGACGCTCGTCATACGCCGGGCGCTTTTCAGCACGTACGGCAGGATCCGGGAAGAGGAATTCCAGACGCTCTTCCAGACCCTCTTTCGATTTCATGACCAGGAAATCTTCGGTGGTCATATCGCCCGTCGGGAACTGCGGCAGGAAATATTCACCAAGCCGAACGGTGACGTTGCATCGTTTGGCGATCTCAACGCTGTTTTCCAGCGCTTCCGGGATATCGGCGAACAGCTCGCACATCTCCTCCTCACTGCGCATATATTGCTGCGGCGAGTAATTGCGCGGCCGTTTCGGGTCGTCGAGCGTGAAGCCGTCGTGGATCGCGACGCGGATTTCATGGGCGTCGAAATCGCTGGTGTCGAGGAAGCGGACATCGTTGGTCGCCACCACCGGCAGGCCACGCGCTTCCGCCAGCGCCACCGCGGCGTGGAGATAGGACTCTTCATCCTGACGACCGGTGCGGATCAGCTCAAGAAAATAACGGTCCGGGAAATGCTCTTCATAGAACGCGACGCACTGTTCCACTAACGGCATATTGCCGCGGATCAGGCTAACACCAACGTCGCCTTTACGGCCGCCGGAGAGCAGAATCAACCCTTCCTGATGTTCTACCAGCCAGTCGCGGTCAATCCACGGCCCCAGCGCGCCGTAGCCGCGCTGGTAGGCGCGGGAAATGAGCAGCGTCAGATTCTGATAACCCGCATTATTCGCCGCCAGTACAGTCAGCTCGGTAAACTCGTCGCCGAGCAGGTCGCACTGCACGTGAAAGTCGGCGCCGACAATCGGCTTAATGCCCGCGCCGTGTCCCGTCCCGTAGAACTTCACCAGTCCACACAGGTTGGTGAAATCGGTGATCGCCAGCGCCGGCATGCCAAGCGAGGCCGCCTTTTTCACCAGCGGCCCGGTCTTTGCCAGCCCATCGATCATGGAATAGTCGCTGTGCACCCGCAGGTGTACGAAACGTGGTTCAGCCATCTTTAGATCCCGGTGACTTAGTTGGACGCCAGGCCCAGGGCACGCTTCACCGGGCCAAAACTGCGCCGGTGATGCTCTGTTGCGCCGTGTTCCTGCAGCTTCTGCAGGTGAACAGCGGTGGGATAGCCTTTGTGCTGGGCAAAACCGTAGTGGGGAAATGCGAGATCCAGCGTGGCCATTTCGGCGTCACGAGTGACTTTTGCCAGAATAGACGCTGCGCTGATTTCTGCCACCCGGCTGTCGCCTTTCACCACCGCCAGGGAGGGCATCGGCAGCGACGGACAGCGGTTGCCATCGATCAGGACAAACTCAGGAACAATGCTCAGGCCGGCAACGGCGCGCTGCATCGCCAGCATAGTGGCATGCAGAATATTCAGCTCGTCGATTTCGTGCGGCTCGGCGCGCCCCAGGCTCCAGCACAGCGCTTTCTCTTTAATCTCATCGCACAGCGCCAGACGACGCTTCTCGCTGAGTTTTTTGGAATCATTCAGACCCACAATCGGCTTCGCCGGATCGAGGATCACCGCCGCGGTCACGACCGCGCCAACCAGTGGCCCGCGGCCAACTTCATCAACGCCGGCAACCAGATGGGTATGCGGATAGACGAACTCCATCATTGTTTTGCTAACTCCAGTACGGCGTCCGCGGCCTGCTCATCGGCGTTGCAGCGGATCTGCTGATGCAGCGCGCGGAACGTCTCATGCATTTCGTGGCTGGTTTTGCCATCGGCCAGCAGCGGCTTCAGGGCGGCAGCCAGCGCCTGCGGCTCGCATTCATCCTGCAGCAGCTCTTTGACCAGCTCGCGCCCGGCCAGCAGATTCGGCAAGGAGACGTAGTCGGTTTTCACCAGACGCTTTGCCAGCCAGAAGGTGAACGGCTTCATGCGGTAGCCAACCACCATCGGGCACTTCGCCAGCATGCACTCCAGCGCCGCCGTCCCGGAGGCCAGCAGCGCGGCGTCGCTGGCGATCATCGCATCGCGCGCCTGACCATCCAGCATATGCACGATCATATCCGGCGCCGTCTCAGCTTTGATTCGCTCAAACTGCTCCCGTCGTTTGGCATTGACCAGCGGCACCACCACCTGCAGATCGGGATAGGTGACGCGTAACAACTGTGCGGTTTTCAGAAAGTCCGCGCTGAGCATTTCAACTTCCGCGCCGCGGCTGCCGGGCAGCAGCGCCAGACAGCGCACATTGTGCGGGATCCCTAACCGGTCACGCGCAGCGTTCTTGTCGGGATCCAGCGGCATCGCATCCGCCATGGTATGGCCGATAAAGCGGCAAGGGACGTTAAATTTGTCATAAAACGCTTTTTCGAAAGGCAGAAATGCCAGCACCAGATCGGTCGATCTGCCGATTTTGAAAACGCGTTTTTGTCGCCAGGCCCAGACCGACGGGCTGACGTAGTGAATCGTTTTGATGCCCTGCTTTTTCAAATTCCCTTCGAGGGTAATATTGAAGTCAGGGGCGTCGATGCCGACAAAGACATCGGGGCGCAGCTCGCCAAAACGGCGGGTTAAATCGGCGCGAATATGCAGTAAGCGGCGTAAGCGACCTAGCACTTCAACAATGCCCATCACCGCCAGCTCTTCCATTTCGTACCAGGCTTCGCACCCTTCCGCCTGCATCAGCGGCCCCGCCACGCCGACAAAGCGTGCATCAGGGATGCGCGCTTTGAGAGCCCGGATGAGGCCTGCACCAAGAATATCGCCGGAGGTTTCTCCGGCGACCAGGGCAATCGTCAGGGGAGGCGATTCAGCCATTAACGAATCAAGCCGCGAGTGGAACGGGCAAAGAAATCGACAAACGGCTGAACTTCAGGATACTGAGTCGCCAGTTCGGCGATTTCCGGTTTGGCTTCGTCCAGCGTTTTGCCGCTGCGGTACAGCAGTTTATACGCGTTACGAATCGCGGTAATCGCCTCACGGCTAAAGCCACGGCGTTTCAGCCCTTCGATGTTCACGCCAAACGGGGTGGCGTGGTTACCCTGGGCAATCACGAACGGCGGAACGTCCTGCGCCACGCCGGAGCAACCGCCAACCATGACGTGTGCGCCGATGATGCAGAACTGGTGTACTGCAGTCATGCCGCCGATGATGACGAAATCATCCAGAGATACGTGACCGGCCAAGGTTGCGTTATTGGCCAGAATGCAGCGATCGCCAAGCGTACAATCGTGCGCCACGTGGGCGTTGATCATCAGCAGGTTATCGTTGCCCACCTTTGTTAATCCACCGCCCTGTACTGTGCCGCGATGAATGGTGACGCTTTCGCGGATGCGGTTGCGATCGCCAATTTCCACCCGGGTCGGTTCGCCAGCATATTTCAGATCCTGGTTAACTTCGCCGACGGAAGCGAACTGATAGATCTCATTGTCACGGCCGATTTTGGTGTGGCCGTTAACGACGACATGAGACTTCAGTACGGTGCCTTCGCCAATTTCGACGTTAGCGCCAACAATACAAAACGGACCAATGTGAACGTTAGCGCCAATGACGGCGCCTTCTTCTACAATGGCGGTAGGATGAACAAAAGCGGTTTTATCAATCACGTATCAGGCCTCCCGGCTACGCGCACACATCATCGTCGCTTCGCAAACCACTTTACCGTCAACCATCGCGACGCCCTTAAAGCGGGTCAGGCCACGACGGGTTTTCTCGAAAGTGACTTCCATAATCATCTGATCGCCTGGTACTACCGGACGTTTGAAGCGCGCTTCGTCGATGCCCGCGAAATAGTACAGCTCGCCTGGCTCCAGTTTCCCGACGCTTTTAAATGCCAGAATCCCGGTGGCCTGCGCCATCGCTTCCAGAATCAGCACGCCCGGCAAAATCGGCTTACCAGGGAAGTGCCCCTGGAAAAACGGCTCGTTTACAGAAACATTTTTTACTGCGCGCAGAAAACGACCTTCTTCAAAATCCAGCACGCGGTCTACCAGCAGGAACGGGTAACGGTGAGGCAGAAGTTCCAGAATCTCTTCAATGTGCAGAGTATGAGTGTCAGTAGTCAAAATACTCTTCCTGTCTAAATGTACTAAAAGGCAATAATAACACGGCCTGCGGCAATCTTTTAGCGAATGCAACAGGCCGGAAATGTCATGTGACCAAATGATGAATTAGTCTTGTTGATTAACCTTGCGCTCAATCGCTTTCAGGCGCTTGCTCATCTCGTCAATATTCATCACCAGCGCCGCAGTTTTACGCCACGCCTTGTTCGGCTGCAGCGGAATACCGGAGGAGTATACGCCAGGTTCAGAAATAGGACGCATAACCATCCCCATCCCCGTGACGGTGACTTTATCGCAGATTTCCATATGGCCATTAATCACGCTGGCGCCGCCAATCATGCAGTAGCGGCCAATTTTCAGGCTTCCGGCCATGATAACACCGCCGGCAACCGCGGTATTGTCGCCAATCACCACGTTATGCGCAATCTGACACTGATTATCGATAATGACGCCATTACCGATAAGGGTGTCATCCAGCGCGCCGCGATCGATAGTGGTACAGGCGCCGATCTCCACGCGATCGCCAATAATAACGCGACCAAGCTGCGGGATCTTTACCCAGTTGCCACGATCGTTAGCGTAGCCGAAGCCATCCGCGCCGATCACCGTGCTGGACTGGATCAGGCAATTCTCGCCGATCTCAATCTCATGGTAAATGGTCACATTGGCCCACAAACGCGAGCCGGCACCAATTTTCGTATTTTTCCCAACGAAGCAGCCTGCGCCGATCACCACGTTATCGCCCAGCACAACACCGGATTCGATAACGGCGTTAGCACCGATCGCCACGTTGTTACCCAGCTTCGCCGACGGATCGATAACCGCGCTCGGCGCGATATCCTGTGCCGGCTGCGGCGTGGTATCAAGAATTTGAGCCATGCGCGCGTAGGTCAGGTAGGGATTACGCACTACCAGCGCGGCGCTATGGGCAAAAGGCAAATCATCCTGCGTCATGACAACGGCAGAAGCCTGACAAGCGGCCAGGTGTTCACGGTACTTAGGGTTGACCATGAAAGTGATTTGGCCCGTTTTCGCGCTCTGCATGGACGCAACGCCGGTGATGACGATATCGCCATCACCGTGTAATTCTGCATCCAACTGCTGCGCGAGATCAGCCAGTCGAATTGAAGGCATTACTTATTTAACCTGTTTCAGCACATCAGCGGTGATGTCTTTTACATCGCCGCTGTTGTATGCAACGGCATTTGCGTCAACCACCAGATCGATGCTCTGATCTTTCGCTACGCTCTGTACAGCAGTCTGGATGCGGGTAACCAGTTTGCCACGCTCTTCGTTAGAACGACGTGCGCGATCTTGCTCAAATGCCTGCGCTTTCTGGGAGAAGCTCTGGCGCTGAGCCATCACGTCTTTTTCCAGTTTGGTACGATCGGCGCCCGGCTTCATGGACTGCAGACGCTGCATTTTAGACTGCAGGTCGCCTTCCATACGCTGCAGTTCGCTAGCGCGGCCTTTGAACTCGTTTTCCAGCGTGTTGGAAACGCCAGTTTTCTGGGCAACCTGTTGGAACAGGCTGTTCATGTTCACCAGGGCAATTTTATCTGCCGCCTGAGCGGAAGTAACCATTGCCAAACCCAGACCTGCAGCTAATAACCACTTTTTCACAATAAACTCCTTACCATCCCATGAGTACCCAGGGGTACCGTTATTTGCGTGGCGAGGCGATAAACGCGTTATCGCCTACAGTCAGCGCTATACTGCACTTGCATTCCGTTGCCACCTACAATTACCAGGTTTTACCAATGTTAAACTGGAACTGTTCGGCTTTGTCTCCATCGTACTTTTTGAACGGTTGGGCGTAGGAGAAGACCAACGGCCCCAACGGCGACATCCACTGCACGGCAATACCCGCAGACATACGGATGTTGCTCGGATCACTGTAATCCGGATAGCCGCCATAGGCGTTCGAATCCCAGTGAGTATCCCATACGGTACCCATATCCCAGAAGAAGGAAGTACGGACCGAGTTCGCATATTTGTCACTAATAAACGGTGTCGGGGTAATCAGCTCCAGGCTGGCCACCGCCATCGCGTTACCGCCCACCGCATCATCAGATTTACACGGTGCGGATTCGGTGCTCTTACAGTCATTGGTATAACCGCTATCGCCATCATGACGGCTGCTCGACGGGAAGTATACCGCCTTCGGACCGATGGTGTTCGACTGGAAACCACGCACGGTGCTGGAACCACCGGCATAGAAGTTCTCATAGAACGGCATCTCTTTGCCGCCGATACCATCGCCATAGCCAAAGCGGGTACGCCCCAGCACTACCCACTGGTGATCGTTGTCGATCGGCACGTAGGTCGCCGTATCCAGCGTCGCTTTGTAGTATTCGTTGTCTGAGCCCGGAATGGTCACCTTACCGTTCAGGTTGACGCGCGAACCTTCCGTTGGGAAGAAGCCGCGGTCAAGCTTGTTATAGGTCCAACCGTAGTTGAAGGTGAAGTCATTCGCACTGAACGAGTTCCGGTCGTTGGTGTTGTCCGGATACTGGCCCATCGAGTTCAGGTAACGCCACATCGCCACCTGCGGCTGCATATTGGACAGGGAGTTATGGACATAACCGACACCGGCGCGCAGCGTATTGTATTCGTTGACCGGGAAGCCCAGCGTGACGTCTGTACCATAGCTTTTGTTGGTATAGTCAGACAGATCCGCATCGTTCGCATCAAAGTCATTATAGAAGATACGACCGCCGAGGCTCACACCGTCTACGGTGAAGTACGGGTTGGTCACCGACAGTTCGGTATAGGTCTGGTAGTCATTTTTGGTGCCGTTGATCCCGACAGCATAACCCGTACCTAACCAGTTATCCTGCTGGACGCCCGCCTGGAAGCTGACGCCGCTTTCGGTACCGTAGCCGATGCCGAAGTTGAAGCTACCGGTATTACGCTCTTTCACCTTGTAGACAACGTCGACCTGGTCCGGGCTGCCCGGCACGCGCTGGGTATCGGTATCCACCGTTTCGAAGAAGCCTAAACGGTTGAGACGGTCTTTACCCTGATCGACGAGATCGCTCCCCAGCCATGCGCCTTCCATCTGGCGCATTTCGCGGCGCAGTACGGCATCTTTGGAGGTGTCGTTGCCTTCGAAGCGAATTTTACGCACGTAATAGCGGTTACCCGCATCGACGTTGACGTGCAGTTTGACGGTCTTATCGCTGTCGTTGATTTCCGGCTGCGACTGAACGCGCGGGTAGGCGTAACCATAACGACCCAACAGTTTCTTGATGTCGTTTTCCATCTTGGTTACTTTCGCGCCGTTGTACAGTTCGCCCGGCTCGACTTTGGTCAGCGCTTCGATTTCGGCCGAATGGCCCGCGAGATCGCCCGTTACCTGCACCCCGGAAAGCTTGTACTGATCGCCTTCGGTGATGTTGACGGTAATGTAGATCCCTTTCTTGTCCGGCGTCAGGCTAACCTGAGTAGAATCGATGTTGAAACGGGCATAACCGCGATCCAGATAGTAGCTGCGCAGGGTTTCAAGGTCGCCCGCCAGCTTCTGCTTCTGGTATTTACGGTCGCCGACCACGTTCCACCACGGTACCTCATCGCGCAGCTGGAAGTGGGAGATCAGTTCATCGGTCGAAAACGCATGGTTGCCGACGATATTGATCTGCTGAATTTTTGCGGAGACGCCTTCCTGGAAGACCAGCTTCAGATCGACACGGTTACGCGGCAGCGGCGTCACAACCGCTTTGACGCTGGCGCTGTATTTACCGACGCTGTAGTAGAAATCCTCAAGACCCTTCTCGATATCCGCGATGGTCGTGCGGTCAAGCGACTCGCCCACCCGAACACCAGAAGCCTCAAGGTTCTGCTTGAGCATGTCATCTTTCACCGACTTGTTGCCGGAGAAGGTGATGCTGGCGATCGTCGGACGCTCTTTCACCTGCACCAGCAGGGTATCACCGTCGCGCAGGACGCGGACGTCCTCGAAGTTGCCAGTGGCAAACAGCGCGCGAATAGTGTTACTGATATCATCGTCGGTCACCGTATCGCCAGGACGCACTGGCATACTGAGGAGGGCCGCACCAACAGCGACACGCTGCAAGCCTTCGAAATGAATGTCCTTCACCACGAACCCTTCAGCACCGTATACAGTCGCGCTGCTAAACAGCAGCGACGCTATGAGCAACTTTTTCATCGCCATCGTTATTATGCGTTCTTCCTAACAAACTCTCTTATAACCGAGAGAAATCATTGAAAAGTGCAAGCCCCATTAACAGCACCAGCAGTATTGAGCCAATGCGATAACTAAAGTCTTGAACTCGCTCGGATACCGGCCCGCCCTTCAGCTTTTCGATCGCTAAAAACAGCAGATGTCCCCCATCCAGTACGGGCAGTGGGAACAGGTTGATGATTCCGAGGTTCACGCTAATCAGCGCAAGGAACATCAGATAATAAATCAACCCAAACTCCGCTGACATTCCAGCCCCCTGAGCGATAGAGATCGGCCCACTGAGGTTGTTCAGTTTGACATCACCGGTTATCAATTTACCCAGCATCCTGACCGTCAGTGACATCAGCTGCCAGGTTTTATCCGTGGCTTCAGCGATGGCGGCAAACGGTCCGTACTGACGTACTGTCTTGTATTCCTCAGGTAGCGGGATGACCTTTGGCACCACCCCTGCGAACCCTTCTGCCTTACCTTTTACCGTTTTCGCATCCGGCGTCAGGGTTAACGGCAGCGCACTCCCCTGCCGTTCAATCTCCAGCGCCAGCGCTTTGCCCGGATTATCTCGCACCAGATTAACAAACGTCATCCACTGCGTTAACGGTTGACCATCGACTTTAACGATCCGGTCGCCCGCTTGCAAACCCGCTTTCTGGGCCGCCGAGCCCGCCTGGACTTCCGCCAGCACCGTATCAATCTGCGCGCTGCGCGGCTGGATCCCCAGCGAGGTCACGGGATCTTGCTTGTCTGGCTCAAACGCCCAGTGCCGCAGATCGACGATTTTATCCTGGCGCTGATTGGTCCCGAAAGGGGCGACGGTAAGTATTGTTTGCGAGTTGCCGATTTTGGCCACCAGCTGCATACGCACCGCATCCCAATCAGGCGTTTCGATACCATCTATCGCTTTAAGTTCCGTTCCTTTTGCAATTTGTGCTTGCGCGGCAACCGAATTGGGCGTTATTTCACCCACCACCGGCCGCACGCCGGGAACGCCGATGATAAAGACCAGCCAGTAGGCAAAGATTGCGAAAAGGAAGTTAGCGATGGGGCCTGCGGCAATCACCGCCGCACGCTGGCCGACGGTTTTATTGTTGAAAGCGTAGTGGCGCATCTCCGGCGCTACCGCCTCGACGCGCTCGTCCAGCATCTTGACGTAGCCGCCCAGCGGGATCAAAGCAATGACGAACTCCGTGCCCTGCTTATCCATCCGCCGCCACAGCGCTTTGCCAAAGCCAATAGAAAAACGCTCAACCCGGATGCCGCAGCGGCGCGCCACCCAAAAATGGCCAAACTCATGCACCGTAATCAGTACGCCAAGCGCAATGATAAAAGCTGCCAGATTCCAGAGCACGCTCAGCATATAACCTTCCGTCAAATCGTCCTGAAGACCAACAGTAGCAAACAGGCGAAGACCGGTACCGCCGCCGTCAGGCTGTCGATACGATCGAGAATACCGCCGTGTCCGGGAATCAAGTGCCCGCTATCCTTAATGCCGGCCTCGCGCTTAAACATACTTTCCGTCAGGTCGCCCAGCACGGAAGCCAGGGCCGCCACCACGGAACAGACCAGTAGCACCGTCGGCGTGACGTCAAGATGCGCCCACACCCCGTAAGCCCAGGAGATCACGGCCGCCGTCAGCAAACCGCCAAAAAAACCCTGCCAGGTTTTTCCCGGTGAAACCTTCGGCGCCAGCTTATGCTTGCCGAACATTTTGCCAAACATGTAGGCGCCCGAGTCGGCACCCCAGACCAGGATCATGACGTACAGCAGCCACACCGCGCCGCTATAGTGATTATCGGTATAGTGCCAGGCGCGCAGCGCCAACATGCCCCAGAAAAACGGGACGATGGTCAATATGCCGAAGATAAGGCGCAGCACTTTGGAATGGCGCCAGAATGCCGCCGACGCCGGGTACGATAACACCAGTAACAGGGCGACGATCCACCAGGCGAACGAGGCCCATAGTGAACCTTCGACCATCGGTTGATGAACGTCATAATGGTATTCAGGCAGCAGAAAAAGCATGGCAGCCAGCAGAAGGCCGCACAGCACCGCCAGCCAGACCCGCTGCGACGTTGAGTTGAAACCGCTCAGTTGCCCCCACTCCCACGCGGCGAGCATACAGACCACGAGGGTCACGATAGCAAACCCCATCGGCGGCAATAAGAACAGCGCCGCAATGACGACGGGAATTAAGACGAAAGCAGATATCAGGCGATACTTCAGCAAAAGTGACCCCCATCAGGCATGACTGCCACCCGGCTCAGTGCCGCCGAAACGACGCTCTCGATTAACAAAGGCATGGAGTGCACCTTCAAAGTCCTGTTCAGCAAAATCGGGCCAAAGAACATCCGTAAAGTAAAGTTCGGCATAGGCAATTTGCCAAATCAAAAAGTTACTTATTCGGTGCTCTCCCCCGGTCCTAATAACTAAATCAACGGGAGCCAGTTCATGCATGCAGACCTGCTGACTCAGCATCTCTTCCGTGATCTCTTCAGGCAGCAGCGTCCCGTCCTGCACTTGTTTGGCCAGCAGACGAACGCCCTGGGTAATATCCCAGCGACCACCGTAATTTGCCGCAATGTTCAGCGTTAAGCCGGTATTGTTTGCGGTCAACGCTTCCGCTTTGCGGATGCGTTCCTGCAGGCGTGCATTGAAGCGCGTGGTGTCGCCAATCACCCGCAAACGCACATTGTGTCGGTGCAGACTTTTGACTTCGCTATCCAGCGCCCAGACGAACAGTTCCATCAGCGCGCTGACTTCCTGAGCCGGACGATTCCAGTTTTCGCTGCTGAACGCGTATAACGTTAACGCCTCAATTCCATTATTCGCCGCAAAGGAGACCGCACGACGCACGGATTTCGCACCGGCCTTGTGCCCGAAAGCGCGAATTTTACCTTGCCGTTTCGCCCAACGGCCGTTGCCATCCATAATAATGGCGACATGACGGCAGCCATGTGTTGGCGATATTTCGCTGACAGTTTGATTAGCAGACAACATCACGCGTTTTAAGTCCATAATAAGGATTAACTAGCCACCAAACAGAGGCCACCGGGCCGCGCTGGATACGCATTTTTATCCGATGCCGGGGCTGCAGCCAATCGCAGAGAACAACCAAAAGCTTTACGCAAAAAAGCCGTGTTTTGCCACGGCCACCGTAATCTTTAACAACAAAATGCAACGATCGGGTGGCGCAGACTATATCACCGAAGCCTTTCGCCCACAAATACCACCGCGTTACGCCTGCGCGCCCAAACGCTTCAGCTGCTGGTGAGCTACCGCACGAGCGTCAGCGTCGATAACCAGAACCTCATCAATGCTTTGCGGCTCCTGCAGGTTCATCTTATCCAGCACCGCCAGATTCACCGCCGCAATATCGGTAAAGCGGATATCGCCATGCAGAAACGCGGCAACCGACTCTTCATTGGCCGCATTCAGCGCCGTAGTGGCCGCCTGGCCGACATCAAACGCGTCCATCGCCAGCTTCAGGCAAGGATACCGAGTGTAGTCCGGCGCTGAGAAGCTCAGGTTGCTCAGCTGGCAGAAGTCCAGCGGTTTGGCCCCGGAGGTCAGGCGCTGTGGCCAGCCCATGGTATGGGCAATCGGCGTGCGCATATCCGGCTCCCCAAGCTGGGCCAGCACGCTGCCGTCCTGATAGCGAACCATCGAGTGGATCACCGACTGCGGGTGGATCAGCACTTCCATCTGCTGCGCCGAGGCATTGAACAGCCAGCGCGCTTCAATATACTCCAGACCTTTGTTCATCATCGTGGCTGAGTCGACGGAGATCTTACGTCCCATTGACCAGTTTGGATGGCGGCAGGCCTGATCCGGGGTCATCGCCGACAGTTCAGCCACGTCCGTCTCGCGGAAAGGGCCTCCTGAACCGGTCAACAGAATCGACGAAACGCCATTCTGGGTGAGGTCAGCGTATCCCAGATGCTGTTGAATTGTCTCCGGCATACTCTGAAAAATAGCGTTATGTTCGCTATCGACCGGCAGCAATCGCGCCCCCGACCGCTGAACGGCCTCCATGAACAAGCGACCGCAGGTCACCAGCGATTCTTTATTCGCCAACAACACCGTTTTCCCGGCGCGGATCGCCGCCAGCGTCGGCACCAGTCCCGCCGCGCCGACGATAGCCGCCATCACCTGATCGACTTCATCCAGCGCCGCGACCTCAGCTGCCGCCTGCTGGCCGCTCAACACCTCGGTACGGCAGCCATGCTCATGCAGACGGGTGCGCAACCGCTCAGCGCTTTGCGCATCATCCATCACCGCGAAGCGAGGGGTAAATTCCAGGCATTGTTCAACCATGCGGTCAACGTTTTTCCCCGCGACCAGCGCGGCGACGGAAAAGCAACCAGGGTTATGGCGTACCACGTCCAGCGTGCTACAGCCAATGGATCCGGTCGAACCGAGAACGGTTAATTGCTTCATGAGACGTCCAGAAGAAAGGAAACAGAATAAAAAGCAAAACGCCGCCAGCAAGCCCCTACGCGACAACTATCGGGGATAAGACGGCGGCATCAGGCCTTCAACTTAGCGCTAAAGGCTACAAGGCCAGCCGTCTCAACGCAATCCCGAGAATTGAGCGTACAGTCTTCTGTACGGCGTTTCAGATTTTACTCAGGCCAGGAAGTGTCGGCCCGAGCAACAGCAGAGCATCAGAACTGCATCAGTTCCGCTTCTTTATCTGCCAGCGCCGCGTCAACTTTCTTGATGGCGGCGTCAGTCATTTTCTGCACGTCGTCCTGAGAACGGCGATCGTCATCTTCGCTGATCTCTTTCTCTTTGAGCAGAGCTTTAACTTTGTCGTTCGCATCACGGCGAACGTTACGCACGGCGACACGCGCCTGCTCCGCTTCGCCACGCACGATCTTGGTCAGATCTTTACGACGTTCTTCGGTCAGCGGCGGCAGCGGAACACGAATATCGCTGCCGGCAGAGCTTGGGTTCAAACCGAGGTCGGACGCCATGATTGCTTTTTCAACGGCCGGGCTCATGGAGCGGTCAAAGACGTTGATTTTCAGCGTACGGGAGTCTTCTACCGTAACGCTGGCCAGCTGGCGCAGCGGGGTCGGGGTACCGTAGTATTCAACAATAATCCCGTCCAGCAGGCTCGGAGAAGCACGACCCGTGCGAATTTTGCTGATTTGGTTTTTGAATGCTTCAACGCATTTTTCCATGCGGATTTCAGCATCTTTTCTGATATCGCTAATCACGTTACGAATCCTTGAAAACTTGTCTCAGTCAGACCAGACGGGGCACCCGTCGGAAAATGAGCTAAGTATAGTCAGATTTAATGAAAATCACCGGGCAATATCCCCGCGAAAGTAAAGCGGAATATTACCCGGATTTGGCGCTGACGGGAATTATTCCGTGATCAATGTGCCTTCTTTTTCGCCCATCACCACGCGACGCAGGGCGCCGGGTTTGTTCATGTTGAAGACGCGAATCGGCAATTTGTGGTCACGCGCCAGGGTGAAGGCCGCCAGATCCATCACTTTCAGCTCTTTATCCAGCACTTCGCTGTAGGTCAGCTGATCGTACATGGTGGCAGAAGGATCTTTTGCCGGATCCGCGGTAAACACACCGTCAACCTTGGTCGCTTTCAGCACCACGTCGGCTTCAATTTCAATACCACGCAGGCAGGCTGCGGAGTCGGTGGTAAAGAACGGGTTGCCGGTACCCGCGGAGAGGATCACCACGCGGTTGTTGCGCAGCAGGCTGATCGCCTCTGCCCAGCTGTAGTTGTCGCACACGCCGTTCAGCGGGATGGCGGACATCAGACGAGCGTTCACATAGGCGCGGTGGAGCGCATCACGCATTGCGAGGCCGTTCATGACCGTTGCCAGCATGCCCATGTGGTCGCCCACAACGCGGTTCATACCCGCTTTCGCCAGACCAGCACCACGGAACAGGTTACCGCCACCAATTACTACGCCAACCTGAATACCCAGCTCAACCAGCTCTTTGATCTCCTGAGCCATGCGGTCAAGTATGCTTGCATCAATACCGAAGCCTTCTGAGCCCTGCAGCGCTTCGCCACTTAATTTCAGCAGAATACGTTTGTAGACGGGTTTTGCATTGGTAGCCATGTTTCTTTCCTGAGACTGTCAACGAATGAGATATGAGAATTCTGGCGACATTGTATGTCGCATTTCAGCGCGGTCACTATACGCAGTTGGCTGAATTTACAAAATGGGCGCAAAAAGAAGCCGCCCTCAGGCGGCTCCTTGTAAAAATTAAGACTGCTTGGACATCGCAGCAACTTCTGCTGCAAAGTCAGTCTCAACTTTCTCGATGCCTTCGCCCACTTCAAAGCGGATGAAGCCAGTCACGTCAGCATTATGCTCTTTCAGCAGCTGACCAACAGATTTGCTCGGCTCCATAACGAAAGGCTGACCCGTCAGAGAAACTTCGCCGGTGAATTTCTTCATGCGGCCTTCAACCATTTTCTCTGCGATTTCTTTCGGCTTACCAGACTGCATCGCGATGTCCAGCTGAACCTGGTACTCTTTTTCTACGACTTCAGCAGACACGTCTTCCGGCTTAACGAATTCCGGCTTGCTTGCTGCAACGTGCATTGCCAGCTGCTTAACCAGCTCTTCGTCAGCGCCTTTAGCGGCAACCAGAACGCCGATGCGCGCACCGTGCTGGTAGCTACCCAGAACGTCGCCTTCCAGAACAGCGATACGACGGATGTTGATGTTCTCACCGATTTTAGCAACCAGCGCAACACGTTCTTCTTCGAACTGCGCTTTCAGAACTTCAACGTCGGAGATTTTACCAGCAACAGCTGCGTCCAGTACTTTGTCAGCAAATGCCTGGAAACCACCATCTTTAGCAACGAAGTCAGTCTGGCAGTTAACTTCCAGAATGTAACCGTAGTTGCCTTCGATTTTGGTTTTGATCACGCCGTCAGCAGCCACGTTGCCTGCTTTCTTCGCCGCTTTGATCGCGCCGGATTTACGCATGTTTTCGATTGCCAGCTCGATGTCGCCATTCGCTTCAGTCAGCGCTTTTTTGCAATCCATCATGCCTGCGCCAGTACGTTCGCGCAGCTCTTTTACCAGGGAAGCGGTAATTTCAGCCATTCTAAAATCCTCGGGAGATGTGGATACTGCCCGGCCAGCGGCCAAACAGCGTAAATTGAAAAAAGGGGCCTGTAATGGGCCCCTATTCATACACGGTACTAATAAGGGCTTAAACCTTATTATTCAGCTTCTACGAAGCTTTCTTCCGCCTGAGAAGCCAGGTCCTGAGAGCGACCTTCACGAACGGTAGCAGCAACAGCGCCCAGGTACAGGGTCACTGCGCGGATTGCATCGTCGTTACCCGGGATAACGAAGTCTACGCCGTCCGGATCAGAGTTGGTATCAACGATAGCAAATACCGGGATACCCAGGTTGTTTGCTTCTTTGATAGCGATGTGCTCGTGGTCAGCGTCGATAACGAACAGTGCGTCCGGCAGGCCGCCCATGTCTTTGATACCGCCCAGGCTGTTTTCCAGCTTGTCCAGCTCACGAGTGCGCATCAGCGCTTCTTTCTTGGTCAGCTTCTCGAAAGTACCGTCCTGGGACTGAGTTTCCAGGTCTTTCAGACGTTTGATGGACTGACGAACGGTTTTCCAGTTAGTCAGCATACCGCCCAGCCAGCGATGGTTCACGAAGAACTGGTCGCAGCTGTTAGCAGCTTCTTTTACCGCTTCGCTTGCAGCGCGCTTAGTACCAACGAACAGGATCTTGCCTTTACGGGCAGAGATTTTGTTCAGCTCAGCCAGAGCTTCGTTGAACATCGGTACCGTTTTCTCAAGGTTGATGATGTGAACTTTGTTACGCGCGCCGAAGATGAAAGGCTTCATTTTCGGGTTCCAGTAACGGGTCTGGTGACCAAAGTGAACACCAGCCTTGAGCATGTCGCGCATGGAAACAGTTGCCATGTTTAAAACCTCTATAGATTAAATTGGGGTTATGCCTCCACGTATCCCATATTACCGACCCCGAAGGGCACCCCGGAATATGTGCCGATACGTGTGTGTTATTTACACAATATGAGTATGTCGCTTACGTCCATCCTTGTGTATCTGAGATGGAACGGAAGTCCGGCGCGCTTTATACCACAAAATCAATCCAGACACCAACTCTTGTTGACGTCACGTGCTGTTAATGATTCTCAATTTGGCACCAGCCTGCCCGGACTGTTACCATTGGCAGGACTTACTCTATTATTGTCGAAAATATCGACACTGCTGGACATACTCCATGGCTATCTCTATCAAGACATCTGAAGACATCGAAAAAATGCGCGTTGCCGGCCGCCTGGCCGCTGAAGTGCTGGAAATGATCGAACCCTGGGTTAAACCGGGCGTCAGCACCGGCGAACTGGACCGCATCTGTAACGACTATATCGTTAACGAGCAGAAGGCCATTTCCGCCTGCCTCGGCTATCACGGCTATCCGAAGTCCGTCTGCATTTCGGTCAACGAAGTGGTTTGCCACGGTATCCCTGACGACGGCAAGCTGCTGAAAGATGGCGATATCGTTAACATCGACGTGACGGTCATTAAAGATGATTTCCATGGCGATACCTCCAAAATGTTTATCGTCGGTAAACCGACGATTCTCGGCGAGCGCCTGTGCCGCATCACTCAGGAAAGCCTGTATCTGGCACTGAAAATGGTGAAGCCGGGGATCAACCTGCGCACCATCGGCGCTGCTATCCAGAAATACGTTGAAGCCGAAGGTTTTTCCGTGGTGCGCGAATACTGCGGTCACGGTATTGGCCGCGGCTTCCATGAAGAGCCGCAGGTGCTGCACTACGACTCACCGGAGACCAACGTTGTACTCAAACCCGGCATGACCTTCACCATCGAGCCGATGGTCAACGCCGGTAAAAAAGAGATCCGCAGTATGAAAGACGGCTGGACGGTGAAAACTAAAGACCGGAGCTTGTCTGCGCAGTACGAGCATACTATTGTGGTGACAGACAACGGCTGCGAAATTCTGACGCTACGCAAGGATGACACCATCCCGGCGATAATCTCGCACGATGAATGATGAAAAGCCGGCGCCCGCCGGCTTTTTTATTAGATAGTTTTTTCTTATGGTGACGCGATGAGCAACTCATTACCTGACACAGCCTCCCCTCTTCTGCCCGTCCCGCCGGAACATCCGGTGAGCTGGCCGCAGGGCGATCTGAACTGTGCTGCAATTAAGGCGCACATCGATACCTTCCAGCACTGGCTGGGTGAGGCGTTTGACTCCGGCATCGCTGCGGAGCAGCTCATTGCGGCGCGCACCGAATTTATCGACCAGCTGCTGCAGCGGTTGTGGATAGCCTGCGGCTTTGAATCCGTCTGCGATCTGGCGCTGGTCGCCGTCGGCGGCTATGGCCGCGGCGAGCTGCATCCGCTCTCTGACGTCGACCTGCTGATCCTCAGCCGCAAAAAGCTGCCGGACGACCAGGCGCAAAAGGTCGGCGAACTGCTGACGCTGCTGTGGGACGTTAAGCTGGAGGTGGGCCACAGCGTACGTACCCTCGAAGAGTGTCTGCTCGAAGGCCTCTCGGATCTCACCGTCGCCACTAACTTGATTGAATCGCGCCTGCTGATCGGCGACGTCGCGCTGTTCCTTGAGCTACAAAAACATATTTTTAGCGACGGCTTCTGGCCATCGGAAAAGTTCTTCGCCGCCAAGGTCGAAGAACAGAACGTCCGTCATCAACGCTATCACGGCACCAGCTATAACCTGGAGCCGGACGTGAAAAGCAGCCCCGGCGGCCTGCGCGACATCCATACGCTACAGTGGGTAGCTCGCCGCCATTTTGGCGCCACCTCGATGGATGAGATGGTCGGCTTCGGCTTTCTGACCGAAGCCGAGCGCAATGAGCTCAACGAGTGCCTGCACCAGCTGTGGCGCATCCGTTTCGCGCTGCATCTCGAGCTCACGCGCTATGACAACCGCCTGCTTTTCGACCGTCAGCTCAGCGTCGCCCGCCGGCTCGGCTATGAAGGCGACGGCAACCAGCCGATTGAGCATATGATGAAGGACTTCTTCCGCGTCACCCGCCGGGTGAGCGAGCTGAACCAGATGCTGCTTCAGCTGTTTGAAGAGGCTATTCTCGCCCTGACCGAGGATGAAAAACCGCGCCCGATAGACGATGACTTCCAGTTGCGCGGCACCCTTATTGATCTACGTGACGACACGCTGTTTATTCGCGAACCGCAGGCCATTCTGCGCATGTTTTATATGATGGTACGCAACAGCACCATCACCGGCATCTACTCCACGACGTTGCGTCATCTGCGCCATGCCCGGCGCCATCTGACCCAGCCGCTGTGCTATATCCCGGAGGCGCGCACGCTCTTTCTCAGCATGCTGCGCCATCAGGGGGCGGTAAGCCGCGGACTGCTGCCGATGCATCGCCACAGCGTGCTATGGGCCTATATGCCGCAGTGGTCACATATCGTCGGCCAGATGCAGTTCGACCTGTTTCACGCCTACACCGTCGATGAACACACCATCCGCGTGATGCTGAAGCTGGAGAGCTTTGCCAAAGAAGAGACCCGCAGCCGCCACCCGCTGTGCGTGGAGCTATGGCCGCGCTTAACGCACCCGGAACTGATTTTAATCGCCGCCCTGTTCCACGACATCGCAAAAGGGCGCGGCGGCGACCACTCGATCCTCGGCGCGCAGGATGTGCTGAAGTTTGCCGAGCTACATGGGCTGAACTCCCGCGAAACGCAGCTGGTCGCCTGGCTGGTGCGTCACCATCTGCTGATGTCGGTCACCGCCCAGCGGCGCGACATTCAGGATCCGGAGGTGATTAAGCAGTTCGCCGAGGAAGTGCAAACGGAAAATCGCCTGCGCTATCTGGTGTGCCTGACCGTCGCCGATATCTGCGCCACCAACGAAACGCTGTGGAACAGCTGGAAGCAGAGCCTGCTGCGCGAACTCTATTTCGCTACCGAGAAGCAGCTCCGTCGCGGCATGCAAAGCACCCCGGATATGCGCGAACGGGTGCGTCATCATCAGTTGCAGGCGCTGGCCCTGCTGCGGATGGACAATATTAATGAAGAGGCGCTGCATCAGATCTGGAACCGCTGCCGCGCCAACTATTTCGTGCGGCATACGCCGACGCAGCTCGCCTGGCACGCCCGCAACCTACTGCGCCACGATCTGAATAAGCCGATGATCCTGCTGAGCTCGCAGGCCACCCGCGGCGGTACGGAGATTTTTATCTGGAGCCCGGATCGACCTTATCTGTTTGCCGCGGTGTGCGGCGAGCTGGACCGCCGCAACCTCAGCGTCCACGACGCGCAGATCTTCACCACCCGCGACGGCATGGCGATGGATACCTTTATTGTCCTCGAACCCGACGGCAGCCCGCTTTCCGCTGATCGCCACGACGCGATTCGCCACGGTCTTGAACAGACGATAACTCAGCGCAGCTGGGAACCCCCGGCCCCGCGTCGCCAGGCGGCAAAACTGCGTCACTTCTCTGTGCCGACCGAGGTGAATTTCCTGCCGACCCATACCGATCGAAAATCGTTTCTGGAGCTGATTGCGCTCGATCAGCCTGGGCTGCTCGCCCGCGTCGGACAGGTGTTCGCCGACCTCGGTATTTCGCTTCACGGGGCGCGAATTACGACAATTGGTGAGCGAGTAGAAGATTTATTTATAATCGCCACCGCCGACCGGCGTGGCCTTAATAATGAGCTACAACAAGAAGTGCAACAACGGTTGACAGAGGCCCTCAATCCAAACGATAAAGGGTGACGTATTTTTTTTAGTGAATGGAAAGAAACAATGCAGCAGTTACAGAACGTTATTGAGTCCGCCTTCGAGCGTCGCGCCGACATCACGCCGGCCAATGTGGATACCGTGACCCGCGAAGCGGTAAACCAGGTTATCGCCCTTCTGGATTCCGGCGCGCTGCGCGTCGCTGAGAAGATCGATGGTCAGTGGGTGACGCATCAATGGCTGAAGAAAGCGGTACTGCTCTCTTTCCGTATTAACGATAACCAGGTTATCGATGGTGCGGAAAGCCGCTACTTCGATAAAGTACCGATGAAATTCGCTGACTATGACGAAGCGCGTTTCCAGAAAGAAGGTTTCCGCGTGGTGCCGCCGGCAGCGGTACGTCAGGGCGCATTCATCGCCCGCAACACCGTGCTGATGCCGTCCTACGTTAACATCGGCGCCTACGTTGACGAAGGCACCATGGTTGATACCTGGGCTACCGTCGGCTCCTGCGCGCAGATCGGTAAAAACGTTCACCTGTCCGGCGGCGTCGGCATCGGTGGCGTACTGGAGCCGCTGCAGGCGAACCCGACCATCATCGAAGACAACTGCTTCATCGGCGCGCGCTCTGAAGTGGTTGAAGGGGTGATTGTCGAAGAAGGTTCCGTGATCTCCATGGGCGTCTACCTGGGTCAGAGCACCAAAATCTACGATCGCGAAACCGGTGAAGTCTTCTACGGCCGCGTACCGGCTGGCTCGGTGGTCGTGTCAGGCAACCTGCCGTCGAAAGATGGTAAATACAGCCTGTACTGCGCGGTAATCGTTAAGAAAGTCGATGCCAAAACCCGCGGCAAAGTCGGCATTAACGAACTGCTGCGCACCATCGACTAAAGCAAATAAAAAGCGGGAGATATCCCGCTTTTTTTATATTTGATGCTGGCGAAAATGGATTTTTTCGTTAATTATTCAATGGTTATGATGCTATCAAAGGTACCGTTATGTACGATAATCTGAAAAGTCTTGGCATTACCAACCCTGATGAAATCGATCGCTATAGCCTGCGGCAGGAAGCTAACAACGACATCCTGAAAATCTATTTTCAGAAAGACAAAGGCGAATTCTTCGCCAAGAGCGTGAAGTTCAAATACCCGCGTCAGCGCAAAACCGTCGTCGCCGACGGCGTCGGCCAGGGCTACAAAGAGGTCCAGGAGATCAGTCCGAACCTGCGCTACGTCATCGATGAACTGGATCAGATCTGTCAGCGCGATCGCACTGAAATCGATCTCAAGCGTAAAATCCTCGACGACTTACGCCATCTGGAAAGTGTGGTCACCAACAAGATCAGCGAAATCGAAGCCGATCTGGAAAAGCTCACCCGTAAGTAACAGCGTTCCCGGCGGCGCACCGCCTGACCGGGCAAACGATATAATCTGCCGCTTACGCCATGCATCCTCCAGGCCGGGTAAGGCGAAACCGCCTCCCGGCATTTTTATCTCAATACCCTATCGTTGTTCATCCAGCTGCAGGGCAATATAGAGCAGCAGCCGATCGTCAAAGCTGCCGAGATCCAGACCGGTCAGTTCCGAGATACGGTTTAACCGATACTCCAGGGTATTGCGATGAATAAACAGCGCTTTTGACGTCGCCAGCGGCTGCACGTTATGGCGAAACCACGCCTGCAGCGTACGTCGCAGCAAACCGTTGTTATCCATTGCCTTCAGACGCGCCAGTGGACGAGCCAGTTCATTAGCCTGCCAGCCGCCGCGCAGGCTGTCGAGCAGCACCGGCAGCATCAGATCCTGATAGAAATAGCTGCGGCTCTCCGGCATCCGCTGCTTACCCACCATCATTGTCGTCCGTGCGGTACGGTAAGAACGGGCGATGCTCCCGGGGCCGGTGAAGAAGTTGCCCAGCGCCACGCGAAAGCGGAGCTGGCCATTCTCTTTCATCCTGGCGATAAGCTGCTCGACGCGGCGGACGTGATCGTCGGCATCCCAGCGACCAAAGCTGTTCAGCGCCGGTTTCAGCACCACCATTTCCGTGAGTGACACAATGGCCACCAGGTTATTGCGATCGGGGGTGGTCAGCGCGTTCTGCAACTGCTGCAATTCAGCCATCGCACTGTCCACACCGAGCTGGCCGCTGTCCACCTCAATCATCGCCACCACCCGCGGTTGATTAAGATCGATACCTAACCGCTGAGCCCATTCGTTCAGCGCCGGGGTATGCTCTTCCGCCTGAATCAGGTTCATCACCAGCTCTTCGCGCAGTCGGCTGTCCTGCGCCAGGAGATGCATCAGTCGCGACTGCTCCAGCATCATCTCTGCCGTCATGCACACCAGCTCGCCATATTTTCGTAACGATTCAGGCTCGCCCGTCAAGCCGATCACCCCGACGATTTCACCTTCGAGACGCAGCGGCAGGTTGATCCCCTGGCGCACTCCGTGCAGATGGCGAGCGACCGCGTCGTCGATATCCACTACCCGCCCCTGGGAGAGCACCAGCAGCGCGCCTTCGTGCAATTCACCAATCCTTTCGCGATCGCCGCTGCCGATAATCCGCCCGCGGGCATCCATCACGTTGATGTTGGTATCGATGATGCGCATCGTCCGCGCCACAATATCCTGCGCCATTTTGGTATCAAGATGCCAGCCAGCCATGTAATCCTCCCCTATGCAGGGGACCAGCATAAAAGAGTCATCGCCCTGCTGCATTGTGCATATGCCCGAAGGCGGGGCGAGATATGTGGAGTTGTGGAAGCGGTCACAGAACGAAAAAAAGCCCCTGCCCTCGACGAGGGAAGGGGCTATGGTGCTCGCGCTGACGATTACTGCAACAGCAGGTAGATAGAGGCGTCGCCGCGCTGAATGTTCAGCGCCAGTACTGACGGTTTGGCGTCGAAGATTTTCCGCAGATCGGCGATATTTTTCACCGGCTGCTGGTTCGCCCCGACAATAATATCGCCTTTCTTGAGGCCAATCTGCGCCGCCGGAGTACCGGCTTTCACATTATTGACCACCACGCCCTTGTCCTGACCCTTGTTGCTCATTTCCGCCCCTTCAATCCCGTTGAAGATGGTGCTGGAATCAACCTGGGTCTGGTTGCTCTGCTGCAGTTCGACGGTAACGGTGACCGGTTTGCCGTCGCGCAGCAGGCCAAGCTCAACTTTGCTACCGATAGGCATAGTGCCGACCTGAGCACGCAGCGCGGCGAAGCTGCTGATCGCCTTGCCGTTGAGGGTAGTGATCACGTCGCCGGCTTTAATACCCGCTTTCGCCGCAGCCGAACCTGGCATCACCTGGCTGACGAAGGCGCCGCGCTGGGCGTCGACTTTCATCGCTTTCGCCAGTTCAGAGTTCAGTTCGGTACCCATGATGCCGAGCTCACCGCGTTTCACCTGGCCATATTTCACCATCTGCTCGGTCAGGTTTTTCACCATGTTGCTCGGGATAGCAAAACCGATACCGATGTTGCCGCCGTCCGGCGCCAGGATGGCGGTGTTAATGCCGATCAGCTCACCGTTGAGGTTCACCAGCGCACCGCCGGAGTTCCCGCGGTTAATCGCCGCATCGGTCTGGATAAAGTTTTCGTAGTTTTCCACGTTCAGGCCGCTACGGCCCAGCGCGGAGACAATCCCGGAGGTCACGGTTTCGCCCAGACCGAACGGGTTACCGATAGCCACGGTGTAGTCGCCAACGCGCAGCGCGTCAGAATCAGCCAGCTTAATCGCCGTCAGGTTTTTCGGATCCTGAATCTGAATCAGCGCGATATCGGAGCGCGGATCTTTGCCCACGACTTTGGCATCAAACTTACGGCCATCGCTCAGTTGAACCTTAATCGTGGTGGCGTTGTCCACAACGTGGTTGTTGGTCACCACATACCCTTTGGCCGCATCAATGATGACGCCGGAGCCCAGCGCCATAAATTTCTGCTGCTGGCCGCCGTCAGGCTGACCGCCCTGTCCACCGCCCTGGCAAAACGGTGAACTTTGGAAAGGAGAACCATCCTGGCAGAACGGCGAGTTATCGCCAAAGAACTGCTGGAAGTTACGCGGCATCCGTGGGGTATTAACGGTGGTGCTACCTTCAACGTTAATGCTCACCACCGATGGCATCACCTTCTCCAGCATCGGGGCCAGGCTTGGCATCTGCTGCGCATTAGTCGCCGAAGATGCCGTTTCTGCCGCGCTCGCAGAGAGCGGGGACAACGCCAGACCTAAACTCAGAGCCAGTGCACTCATTGCTAACGTGGTTTTTTTCATCAGTTTCAATCTCAATATCAGATAACGAAAGTTGCTGTGTACGTGACTATCAGAGTCATTTTATAGCGCTAAGTTCCGGAATTAAGATTCTGGAAAAAGTAAAAATTTATTGTCCATCTTTACAAAACTCCAGCCTATTCCACCGCCATCAATCGCCGATATTCATCCCACGCATACAAATCCGTCATTCCGCTGATATAATCCTGGATCAGACGGCAGCGATAATAGTATTCCATCAGCGCAAATTCGGGCGCCGTGCGCACCAGCTTATTTACTGCTTCAACATAGGCCAGCCGGTGACGGGTTGAAAGTTTCTGATACAGCCGGGAGGCAATGGGTAACCGCCGTACCCGCTCCTGTGCCACTAATTCGCTGAAATCCTCCAATGATAATTTCAGCAGCGGCTGATAGATATCCAGCAGGCCGCTAATCACCCGGTAGCCCTGCAATTCCAGCTGCTCGACATCCGGATGGCTAAAGACCTGTTTCATCGCTACATTTTTATAGAGTTCCAACAGCTGACTGCAATCGCTATCGTCCTCGAGCAGCGCATGATTAAAGTCGCCAGTGAAGATGGCCGGCAGGTTATCAATAAATCGGCGCGCCGCGTAGGGCACCAGCTTATTCAGCGTGTTTACCCGCAAATACATAAAGAACTGATCTTCCGCGCTCTGTCGCAGGTAATTAGCTCGCGATTTTTCCCAGGCATTTTCCACCACCTGAGAGAATAACGATCCTTTTTCATGGTTGCCCCAGGCATCGTAAAGATGCTGATAAAGCTGCTCGGCGCTGAAAATACGTTTTTCAACCGCGTCCTCGAGATCCGCGACGCAATATGAGATGTCATCCGCGGCCTCCATAATCCAGGTTAATGGGAATCGATTGTAAGGTGCCAGATCCAGTTCTTTACGCAGGCGCGCGACATACTCTTCTTCGGCTAAATAATAGCCAGGCTTCTTCATTAAATAACTGTGACTGGCTGGCGTCGCCTCGAACCACCACGCCGGTCGGGTATATTTCAGGATACAGCCCACCTGCGCCCAGGTCAGATTCATCCGCATCAGCGTGTGGACCAGACGAATCCCCTGCGCGTTGCCCTCAAAGCTGCAGAGATCCTGGCGCACTTTGCGCCGCAGCGCATTCAGCGCCGTTTCCCCTTCATGCAGGCGTAACGCCTGCACCTCGCAGCGATCGTCGGTCAACGGCTGGCCGAGCGCATCGCCGGGGGCAAGGCGCTGGCGAAACCAGTCGTTAATCGCTGCCTCGCCAAAGTGGCCAAACGGCGGGTTGCCAATGTCGTGCATCAGGCAGGCCATCTCTACCACGCTCTCGAATGGCCCGGTCAGCTCTTCAAGACCATACTCTTCCAGCAGCTTCTGCTCTTTCAGCCGGCTCAGCACCTCTTTGGCGATATAGCGCCCCACCTGCTGCACCTCCAGCGAGTGGGTCAGGCGGGTTCGCACCGCTGCATTGCGCTCCAGCGGGAAGACCTGAGTTTTTTGCTGTAAGCGGCGGATGGCCGGCGAGTTGACGATCCGTCCCCGATCGCTTTCGAAGATCCGCAGGATGTCACGCTCCGTCTCCACCCGCGGCGGCGAACGGAAGCGTCGATGCCAGTTTATCTTGTTGCGAAAATCAATCTTTGCCATAGCCTCTCCCGCGCGAGCAATACGCTTCCCCTTAAGCGCATGATAGACTATGCAACTAAACCTGACACATCGCGAGTAAATCTATGAAAATTGGCATTATTGGCGCTATGGAAGAGGAAGTTACCCTCCTGCGCGACAAAATCGAAAACCGCCAGACCATCACCATTGGCGGCAGCGAAATCTATACCGGCCAACTTCACGGCGTTGACGTCGCTCTGCTGAAGTCTGGTATCGGGAAAGTGGCGGCGGCGACGGGCGCGACCCTGCTGCTGGAGCGCTGCCAGCCTGACGTGATCATTAATACCGGTTCTGCCGGCGGCCTCGCACCGACGCTGAAGGTCGGCGATATCGTCGTCTCCGATGAAGCGCGCTACCACGATGCCGACGTCACCGCCTTCGGTTATGAGTATGGCCAGCTGCCTGGCTGCCCGGCGGGCTTTAAAGCGGACGATAAGCTGGTGGCCGCCGCCGAAGACTGCATTAAAGCGTTAGATCTCAATGCCGTTCGCGGCCTGATCGTCAGCGGCGATGCCTTCATTAACGGCTCCGTCGCACTGGCGAAGATCCGCCATAATTTCCCGCAGGCAATTGCCGTGGAAATGGAAGCGACCGCCATCGCTCACGTCTGCCATAACTTCAAAGTTCCCTTCGTGGTGGTTCGCGCCATCTCCGACGTGGCCGACCAGCAGTCCCACCTCAGCTTTGAGGAGTTCCTTGCGGTCGCCGCCAGACAGTCCACCCTGATGGTGGAGAATCTGGTACAGAACCTGGCACGTGGCTAAGTCGCTATCCTTCGCGCTTGCCGCGCTGCTGTTACTCGCCCCGGCGTGGCTACTGGCCGCGCCGCGGGTGGTCACCCTCTCCCCCGCCAATACCGAACTGGCCTTTGCCGCCGGGATCACGCCGGTCGGCGTCAGCAGCTATTCCGATTATCCGCCGCAGGCCAAAACCATAGAACAGGTTGCCAGCTGGCAGGGGATGAACCTGGAGCGCATCGTGGCGCTAAAGCCAGACGTGGTGCTGGCCTGGCGCGGGGGCAATGCCGAACGCCAGGTTAACCAGTTGCAGTCGCTGGGTATTCACGTCCTCTGGGTGCAGACCTCGACGATAGAAGAGATCATCGCCACCCTGCGTCAGTTGGCGCAGTGGAGCCCGCAGCCGGAAAAAGCGCAGCAGGCGGCACAGGCGATGCAGCAGGAATACGATGCGCTGAAAGCGCGCTATGCCAATGCGCCGAAGAAACGCGTCTTCCTGCAGTTCGGATCCACGCCGCTGTTCACCAGTGGTCCCGATTCGATTCAGGATCAGGTGCTGAGGCTGTGCGGCGGCGAGAATATCTTTGCCACCAGCCGTGTTCCCTGGCCGCAAGTGAGCCGCGAACAGGTGCTGGCCCGCCAGCCGCAGGCGATCGTGGTGACCGGCGACGCCAGCCGCATTGCCGAAGCGCAGCGCTTTTGGCAACATCAGCTCACCATTTCGTTGATTGCGTTACACAGCGACTGGTTTGAACGCGCAAGCCCACGTATTATCCTCGCCGCCAAACAACTTTGTGCGGCGCTTGACCAGGTAAAATAATCATCCGGCACACCGGATGTTCAGTGGGAATCAACGATGCTTGTCTATTGGCTGGATATTATTGGCACGGCTGTCTTCGCGATCTCCGGCGTTCTGCTGGCTGGAAAATTACGCATGGACCCGTTCGGCGTGCTGGTGTTAGGCGTGGTGACGGCGGTGGGCGGCGGGACCATTCGCGACATGGCGCTGGCGAATGGCCCGGTATTCTGGGTCAAAGATCCCACCGATCTGGTGGTGGCGATGGTCACCAGCATGCTGACCATCCTGCTGGTCCGTCAGCCGCGTCGGCTACCGAAATGGATACTGCCCGTTCTTGATGCCGTCGGTCTGGCGGTGTTTGTCGGCATCGGCGTCAATAAAGCCTTTCTCGCCGGCAGCGGTCCGCTGGTGGCGGTCTGCATGGGGGTAGTCACCGGTGTCGGCGGCGGGATTATTCGTGACGTGCTGGCGCGCGAAATTCCCATGATTCTGCGCACCGAGATCTACGCCACCGCCTGTATTGTCGGCGGCATTGTCCACGCTACAGCGCACGACACCTTTCATCTCCCGCTGGAGAATTCGGCGATGATGGGCATGGTGGTGACGCTGGTGATCCGTCTGGCGGCGATCCGCTGGCACCTGAAGCTGCCGACGTTTGCCCTGGACGATAACGGAAGGTAATAAAAGCAAAACGGTAACCGTAAGGTTACCGTTTTTCGCGTTGACTCCCTCTCTCTGTGGGAGAAGGCAATCGGCCGTACTCTCGTTAAACGCTGAACGAGGACCCGCAGCCGCAGGTGCTTTTCGCGTTCGGGTTGGTCACGATGAAACGCGAACCTTCCAGCCCTTCGGTATAGTCGACGGCGCCGCCAACCAGATACTGCAGGCTCATTGGGTCGACCACCAGGCCGACGCCCTGTTTCTCGATGGTCATATCGCCTTCGTTGATCTGATCATCAAAGGTGAAGCCATACTGGAAACCGCTGCAACCGCCGCCGGTGATATACACGCGCAGTTTCAGGTTCGGATTATCTTCATCCGCAATCAGGTGTTTTACTTTGTTGGCTGCGGCTTCGGTAAACTCCAGCGGCAACGCTACGTCATCACTCATTTTTTGCTCCCATTGATACTTCCGGCCGGTTAAAGAATAACCGGACCTTTTGAGCCATTATCTAATACCCTGGTAAATCGTTCAAGTATTCTCCCGGGGTGGCTGCTGCGCTTTTGCCGCCTGCTCAGCCTCCTGCTTCGCCAGAGTACGTTGCAGAATGGTCGAATACAAAGGCTTACCGCCGAGGAATTGCGCCAGTAGTGTTGCGCCAAGGCAGGTAATAATCATTGGCAAAATGAGCTGATAGTTATCGGTCATCTCCAGCACCAGCACAATTCCGGTCAGCGGCGCACGTACCGAGGCGGCAAGCAGCGCCCCCATCCCGGCGATAGCGAAGGTGCCAGCATCCAGATGGTAGGCCGGAAACAGCGGAATAGCCGCCATGCCGAACGCCGTGCCCAGCAACGTGCCCAGCGCCAGCATCGGCGCGAAAATGCCCCCCGGCGCGCCGGAAGAGAAGCAGATCAGCGTGGTCACCACGCGGGCGACAAAGATAAACAGCAGCAAACCGACGGAGAAATTACCGGCGGCAGCGATAGGGATCAGGTTGAAGCCCCCCCCCACCGCGGAGGGCTGCATCAGCCCCAGCAGACCGCAGATCCCGCCGATTACCCCGCCCATCAACACCCATTTTTTGATATTGCCGCCGTGGATGCGCTGGAACAGATCCTGGGTGCGCAGCACCAGAAAATTAAACAGTGGGCCAAAGCAGCCAAAAAGCATGCCCAGCACCAGATACAGCCACAGGGTATTCACCGGGGCGTTGCTCAGCTTGCCCACCTCAATGATCGCCGCTTCGCCGTTGAAAATACGAAACACAATGCTCGACATGATCACGCCGGTAAATACCGCTTTAATGGAGATCAGGTTGTAGCGAAACTGCGGGCGCATCTCTTCGATGATAAACAGAATACCGGCCAGCGGCGCATTAAAGGCCGCCGAAAGCCCCGACGCCGCACCGGTCGCCAGCAGCGTGTGCCGCGCTTCCGGACTGCGCATACGGAAAATATCCAGCACCATGCGTCCAATGTTGCCGCCAAGCTGCACCATCGGCCCTTCGCGTCCCAGCACCATTCCGGCGCCCAGGGTCCCCATGCCGCCGATGAATTTCACCGGCAGCACGCGCCACCAGCGCACCGGCCGCAGCTCCTCCAGCGCCCCTTCGATTTCCGGGATCCCGGAGCCGCCCGCCTCCGGCGCAAAGCGGCGCACGAGGAAATAACCGACCATTGCCAACAGCGCCGACAAGATAAACGCCAGCGGCCAGACCAGATACCAATGGTCGGCCACCTGCGCCAGCGCGCCGATCCGCTGGTTCTGCACCCAGTTCACGCTCTTTTCAAACGCGACGCCCACCAGACCGGCCAGCGTGCCGACCACCGCCGCCATCAACAGGACCGCCAGCGGCGTTTTATCGCGTTGAATCAAACGGCGTACCGCATCGCCGCGACGCACCCGCACGAACTGATGTGCTTCAAAAGAGGGAGTATCTGCTTTCATGCCATTATCAATTATTGGTAATACAAATGAAGAGAGAGGCATTTTAGCCGCCCCGGCGCGCTGCGTCGTCAAAAAAATGCCCTTGCGGCACATTGTTTCAATTGGGCAAAACTTTCATAACCATCCTGGAATAACTTAGAATAGCCGATAAAACATTTTTCACGAACCAGGACCCTGGCCATGAGCAAATCTGAAAATCTGTACCATGCTGCGCGCGAACTGATCCCCGGCGGCGTTAACTCGCCGGTGCGCGCCTTCACCGGCGTCGGCGGCACGCCGCTGTTTATCGAACGCGCGGATGGCGCCTATCTTTATGACGTGGATGGGAAGGCCTATATCGATTATGTCGGCTCCTGGGGTCCGATGGTGCTGGGTCACAACCATCCGGCTATCCGCAATGCGGTGATCGAAGCGGCGTCCCGCGGCCTGAGCTTTGGCGCGCCGACCGAAATGGAAGTGAAAATGGCGGCGCTGGTGACCGAGCTGGTCCCGACCATGGATATGGTGCGGATGGTGAACTCCGGCACCGAAGCGACCATGAGCGCCATTCGACTGGCCCGCGGCTTCACCGGCCGCGATAAGATCATTAAGTTCGAAGGCTGCTATCACGGCCATGCCGACTGTCTGCTGGTGAAAGCCGGTTCCGGCGCGCTGACCCTCGGCCAGCCAAACTCGCCGGGCGTGCCAGCCGATTTCGCTAAACATACCCTGACCTGCACCTATAACGACCTCGCCTCGGTACGCGCGGCGTTCGAGCAGTATCCGCAGGATATCGCCTGTATCATCGTCGAACCGGTGGCCGGCAACATGAACTGCATTCCGCCGCAGCCGGAGTTCCTGCCGGGCCTGCGCGCGCTGTGCGATGAGTTCGGCGCCCTGCTGATCATCGACGAAGTGATGACCGGCTTCCGCGTGGCGCTGGCGGGCGCCCAGGCTTATTACGGCGTGGAGCCAGATCTGACCTGCCTTGGTAAAATTATCGGCGGCGGGATGCCGGTGGGCGCCTTCGGCGGCCGCCGCGAAGTGATGGACGCGCTGGCGCCGACCGGCCCGGTGTACCAGGCTGGTACGCTCTCCGGTAACCCGATCGCCATGGCCGCTGGCTTCGCCTGCTTAAGTGAAGTGGCGCAGCCGGGCGTGCATGAAACCCTGACCGATCTGACCAACCAGCTGGCGGATGGCCTGCTGAACGCGGCGCGCGAAACCGGGATCCCGCTGGTGGTCAATAACGTTGGCGGCATGTTCGGCATTTTCTTTACCGATGCCGAAACCGTCACCTGTTATCAGGACGTGGTGAAGTGCGATGTCGAACGCTTCAAGCGCTTCTTCCACCTGATGCTGGAGGAAGGCGTGTACCTGGCACCGTCGGCGTTTGAAGCCGGCTTTATGTCCATCGCCCACAGCGAAGAGGACATTAACAACACCATCGACGCCGCCCGTCGGGTGTTTGCCAAACTGTAAGGTGCTTGAATGCCTGGTGGCGCAGGGATTTTCCCGGAGGCGGCGCATTGCGCCTTCTCCAGACTACCAAATCGCACAGCGCTGTAGCCCCGGTAAGCGATGGCGCCACCGGGGAGTTTCCCGGAGGCGGCGCATTGCGCCTTATCCGGGCTACCAAATCGCACAACGCTGTAACCCCGGTAAGCGATAGCGCCACCGGGGATGTTGAGGCCATCCGGGATCGTTAGCGGCTCTGCTTTCTCAGCAAATAGATAAAGTACGGCGCGCCGATAAAGGTCGACAACAGCCCCGCGGGAATTTGGTAGGGGAACATGATCATTCGCCCGCACCAGTCGGCGAGCACCAGTAGCATCCCGCCCGTCAGCCCGGAAATCACCATATGCGGCATCGTCCGGCGGAATCCCAGCATCCTCGCAATGTGCGGTGCCATCAGGCCAACGAAACTTAACGGCCCTATGGTGAGCGTCGCCGTCGCCGTCAGGCTCGCCGCCAGCAGCAGCAACCCGATACGCGATGGCGTCAGCGCCATCCCCACCGCCCGCGCCGCCTCGCCGCCCAGCGGCAGGATGGTCAGCCAGCGGCGGCAGAGCGGCGCCAGCGCCAGCAGCGCCAGCATCACCACACCGCTACGCAGCACCATTTCCGGCGTCGCGCTATAGGTCGAACCGGACATCCACGTCAGGATCTGCGCCATGCGCGGATCGCCGCTGGCCTGCAGCATCATCAGCAGCATGGTGAAAGCGGTACTCAGCGCCATCCCCGCCAGCAGCATCCGGTGCGGCGAGAAACCGCCGCGCCCGGCGGCGATCAGGATAACCAGCAGCGTCGCCGCCGCGCCAAGGCTGCCGGCAGGCAGCAGCCAGACAAAGGCGTTGCCCGGCACGAAGAACAGCATCAATACCACGCCGAAGGCCGCGCCAGAGCTGATGCCCAGTACTTCCGGGCTGGCCATCGGGTTGCCGGTCAGGCGTTGAATGATGCAGCCCGCGACCGCCAGCATCACCCCGGCGAACAGCGCCGAGAGCACTCGTGGCCAGCGCCAGGGCATCAGTTGCGCCAGCAGATCGCCGCTGGCCCACTGCCAGCTATGGGCATCGCGGCCAAAGGTTAGCGCGGCGGTTACCGCCAACAGCAGCAGCGCTAAGCCGCCCAGCGCGAACCACAGCACGTGGCGGCGCTCGATCAGCGCTTTATCGCCGCCGTTCATCACCGGGGCGCTGATGCTGCGCAGCCGCGGCAGCAGCCACAGCAATAAAGGCGCGCCAATCAGCGCGGTGACTGACCCGGTCGAGACTTCCCGCCAGACCCGGCTGAGCCAGAGAATAATTTGGTCGGAAAGCCACAGGATCAGCGCGCCGATCAGCGCCGCCAGCAGCAGCCGCGGCAGCAGGCGGCGGGCGCCGAGCATTTTCGCCAGCAGCGGCGCGAACAGACCGATAAAGCCGATAATGCCGACCGCGTTAACCAGCAGCGCGCTGATGACAATCGCCAGCGTCAGCACGCCAAGCCGCGCCAGAGACAACGCCAGCCCAAGGTTACGCGCCACGCCATCATCAAGCCCCATCAGGGTTAACGGGCGTAGCAACAACAGCGTCAACATCGCGCCGCCGAGCAGCTGCGGCCACAGACGCTGCACCACGCTCCAGTCGGTCTGCGTCAGGGTGCCGGTACTCCACAGGAACATGCTTTGCAGCTGGTCATGATGGAAAATCACCATCAGCTGATTGACCGCGCCGCAATAGAGACTCACCACCAGGCCGGCCAGGATCAGCGTCACCGGCGACAAACGTTTGCCCCACGAGACGCCGAACACCAGCGCCCCCACCAGACAAGCCCCAGCCAGCGCGGCAAACTGTGACGCCAGCACGCCGGGGATCGCCCATAATGTGGTGACGGTCATTCCCAACTGCGCGCCGGTGGCGACGCCAAGCGTGGTCGGCTCCGCCAGCGGGTTACGCAGCACCTGCTGGAACAGCACGCCGACGAGGCCCAGCCCGGCGCCGACCAGCAGCGATATCGCCAGCCTCGGCAGCAGGCTGTAATGGAACAGCATCTGGGCGATATTATCGATATCCGGCTGCCACAGCGCCTGACGCCATTGCGCGTAAGGTAAAGCGACATTGAGGTTGACGATGCTCAGCGCGAAAGCGGCAACCAGCAGCCCGGTCAGCAGGAGAATGGCTAACGGCGAGAGACGCGCGTTCATACCGCCGCCCTCCCCTGCGCATCGGCCAGCACGCGGGCGAAATGCATCGCCGACAACGTCGCGCCATAGAACCACACCGCCGGAACCCGCTGGAAACGCCCCGCGCGCACGAACGGCATCGCCTGCCACAGCGGCGTCGCCAACAGCTGGGCCATCTCCCGATCGTTGCCATGATCGAAACAGATCACATCGGCCTCGTTAAATGCCGCCAGCCGGTCAATACCGACGGTGATGCTGCCCCAGAACGCCGCTTCGCCGCGCCAGGCGTTTTGAATGCCAAAGCGATCGAGCACTTCCTGGAACAGGCAGTTCTCACCGAATACCAGTACGTGGCGGACATCGAGCAGCGAAATCATCAGCAGTGGGCGATCAGCACGCCCGGCAAAACGCGGACGCAGGTTCTCCATCAGCGCGTCGAACTCCGCCAGGTGGTGCTTCGCCTGCTGTTGTTTACCCAGCAGGTCGGCCATTTCCAGCAGCGAACGCTGGGCCATCGCCAGCGGCCGTTTGCCGTCGCTGAAGGTGAAACCGCGGCCGGGTGCGATACGCGCCAGCTTTTCCGGCGACGGGCCATAGCCTGCCGACCAGACGATAAACGACGGTTTCATCTGCGTCAGCAGCTCAAGATTGGGTTCGGTGCGCAGGCCGACATCAATTACCGACGTGGGCAGCGCGGGTTCGTTCACCCACAGGCGATAGTTGGGAATGTCGGCCACGCCGTAGGGCGTGACGCCAAGCGCCAGCAGCAGTTCGGCCGGCAGCCACTCCAGCGCGACGACGCGCTGCGGGTCAATGTTCGCCGCCTGCGCGCCACGCATCTGCCACAGCAGCGGCGAGAGCGCCATCGCCGTCAGCAGGCGGCGTCGGGTTATCAGAGTTGGGTTCATCATCAATAGACAAAACTTACCGGCGCCGCGCCCGCCGGGTGCGGCAGGATCCCCATCGGGATGCCGTAGATTTGTTCCAGCGTGTCGCTGCGCATCAGTTCTGCTGGCGTCCCCTGGGCGATCATTTCCCCACCGCGCAGCGCGACCAGATAATCGCAGTAGCGGGCAGCCATATTGATATCATGCAGGACCGCGATCACCGTCAGGCCACGCTGCTGGCTGAGACGATGCACCAGCGCGAGCACATCAACCTGATGGGCGATATCCAGCGCCGAGGTCGGTTCATCAAGCAGCAGGCAGCGGCTATCCTGCGCCACCAGCATGGCGATCCACGCCCGCTGACGCTCGCCGCCGGAGAGGCTGTCCACCAGCCGCTGCGCCAAAGGCTTCAGCCCCACCAGCGCGATCGCCTCTTCCACCTTTTCGCGATCCGCCGCGCCGAAGCGCCCCAGCGCGCCGTGCCACGGGTAGCGACCTATCGCCACCAGCTCGCGAACTGTCATCCCTTCCGCCGCTGGCAGTTGCTGCGGCAGATAGGCCACTTTGCGGGCAAACGCCTTGCTGCTCCAGCTCTCCAGCGGCTGGCCGTCCAGCAGCACATCGCCTGCGGAAGGCGGCTGATGGCGGCCGAGCATTTTCAGTAATGTGGATTTGCCGGAACCATTATGGCCTATCAGGCCAGTCACTTTTCCTGCCGGGAAGGTTAACGAAAGGGGGTGAAGCAGCGTGCGACCCGGTACGCGAAAGGTCACGCCATTTAACGCAAAGGTGGTCTCAGAGTGCGGAGTCTGTTCCTGCATAGCAACAACCTGATGTTGGGCGCGGCGAACCGCGCCCGTGAGTAGTTAGAAGCGGAAGGTTGCGGTCGCGACAACCTGACGTCCCGCCCCCCAGTAGCAGGCGTATTCGCTATAGCAGCTGGAGACATATTCGCGGTCAAACAGGTTGTTGACGTTGACGCCGACCGAAGAGCCCGGCAGGCCAAAGCGCGCCAGATCGTATTTCACCGTCGCATCCATCAGCGCATAACCGGCCACATTGAAGGCATCATTTTTGTTACCGGTGCTGGTGTCGTTTTTGTAGTAACTGACCGTTGAACCGATATAGCGTGCCCCGGCGCCGACCGTCAGACCGCTGAGCGCGGTTTCGTGGAAGGTGTAATCCGCCCACAGCGACGCCATGTTACGCGGCACTTCCGCCGGACGCTTGCCGTTGAACACCGTATCGTGAGTGTATTCCGCATCGGTGTAGCTGTAGGCCGCGGTGACGTTGATATTGGCGTTCACCGCCGCTTTCGCCTCCAGCTCAAGGCCGCGGGAGCGGATCTCGCCGGTCTGGATGCTGAACGCCTGGTTAGCCGGATCCGCCGTCAGGTTCTTATCTTTGGTCAGCTGATAGACCGCCGCGGTGACCACCACCGGCATGTCTTTCGGCACATATTTCACGCCAGCTTCATACTGCTTGCCACGCGACGGATCGAACGGCTGGCCGTTAAGCCCGGAACCCGATACCGGCTCGAAGGATTCGCTGTAGCTGAAGTACGGAGAGATGCCGTTATCAAACAGGTAATTGATACCGCCGCGCCAGGTGAACTGCTGGTCGTGATTCTCCGCCAGGCTGTTACTGGAGCGAGTTAACGTTGAGGTGGTGGCGTAATCGTAACGGCCGCCCAGGGTCATGACCCACTTATCCCACTCCATCTGATCCTGCGCGTACAGGCCCGTCTGCTCCATTCGGTTGAGGACCGCGTACGGGAAAGTGACCTGAATATTCGGGTTGCCGTATTGCGGGTTGCTCATGCTGATAGGATCCGCCGTCCCGTAGTCGGCATCCACATCGTTGCGCATCCGCGAGTAATCCACGCCGGTCAGCAGCGTATGGCTGACCGCGCCGGTGGCGAAAGCAGACTGCAGCTGGGTATCGACGGTAAAGGTGTTCAGGTGCTCATCAGAACGCACATAGGCGCGATTCATGTAGCCCGGGGCGACATAGCCATTCCCGTACACCGAGCGATACAAGGTATCGACTTCGGCATAGCGCAGGTTCTGCCGCACGGTAAAGGTGTCATCAAACTGATGGGAGAAGCTATAACCCACCATCTTCTGGCGGCGCGAGATCTTATTATCCGCCTCGCCTTCGTTGAAATCGGTCGGCAGCTTGTGCGCCTTCCCGTTGGCGTCGTAATACGGCACCACGGTGCCTTCGCGTGGCAGCCAGCCGTAATAGCCCGCATCCGGGTCATTCTGGAAGTTGCTCAGGAAGGTGAAGTCGGTTTTATCGTCCGGGCGCCAGCTAAAGGACGGCGCCACCGCATAGCGGGTAGACTTCGCCATCTGCTGCTGGGTATCCTGGCTGCGGCCCAGGCCGGTCAGGCGATAGGACCAGACGCCGGCATCATCAATGGCGTCGCTGAAGTCAAACCCGGTCTGCCACAGGTTGTCGGTGCCCATCTTGAACTGCACTTCCTTCAGCGGCTCAGTGGTCGGGCGTTTGCTGACCATGCTGACGATACCGCCCGGGTTGCTGTTGCCATACAGCACCGAGGTTGGCCCGCGCATCACTTCCACGCGCTCGAGGAAATACGGGTCCATGGAGACTTCAGAGTAGTTATTCCCCTGCAGCTTCATGCCGTCCAGATACTGGTTGGTATTGACGGTCGTCGAGGTAGTGAAACCGCGGATGGTGACCACATCATAGGTGGTCGAGCTACCGCGGGTGGAGAAGACGCTCGGCGTATAGGAGAGCGCCTCTTTTACCGTGGTCGGCTGACGCATCTCCATCTCCTGGCGCGTGACCACCGAGACAGACTGCGGCGTTTTTTCAATCGGGGTATCGGTTTTCGTCGCCGTGGCAGAGCGTTTTGCCGCGATGGTCGGCGCCGGTCCCCAGGCGCTTTCCTGGGCGGCCGGTGCCGCAACGACGGTGATAGTTTCTTCTTGTTTCGGTTGTTCCGCAGCCTGTGCATAGACAGACATGCCGCTAACCGCCGTGGCTACTACAACTGCGATTTTACGCAGCGAGTGATTTGGCTGAGCAGTTTTTGGACGCGCCATGGGTATATCTCTGATGAAAGTGAATGATAACGTAAACGATAATTATTATTATGACGGGCGATATAATAGGCGAAACGCCGAAGGCAAGGCAAGCGATATGCCCGCCTGGAGAAACCGAAGGCCGAATTAATAACCAGATAGTTATTATGGAGTTAAAGAGGCGTTAACTTTTTTACAGGTATAAAAAAACCCCTTAATACTTTCGTACTAAGGGGTCAGGTCATGCGGCCGAAATCAGTTACTGCCGAACATATCCTTGATCCAGCCCGCGACGCCGTCGCTCTTTTCCTGCTGCTTCGGCGGCTGTTGCTGCTGTTGTTGTTGCTGCTGCGGCTGCTGTTGCCCGGACTGATTAAACGGGTTGTTCGCTTCCTGCTGCTGCAACTGCTGCTGCTGCATCAGCTCGCCCTGGCGGCACAGCGCATCCGGCTGCGTTGTCCAGACCGGCAGCGAACGCACGCCACCGCTGCAGACGAGGTTGCCGTTGCTGTCCACGCCCATGTCGACCACGTCTTCCGGCGCCGTCAACGCCAGCGGCGTTGGCGTCTGGTTCGCCAGATAGCGCTGGTAAATCGACATCGCGCCGCTGGCGCCGTACAGTTTGGTCGGCTGGTTGTTGTCGCGGCCCACCCAGGTGATGGTCACCTGGCTACCGTCGATGCCGGCGAACCAGGTATCGACGTTATTGTTGGTGGTCCCGGTTTTCCCCGCCAGATGCAGGCCCGGATACTTCGCGCCCAGCTGACGCCCCGTCCCGCGCTGCACCACCTGCTGCATGGTCCACAGCGTCATGTAGGCCGCCTGGGCAGGCACAGCGCGTTCCGCCTGCGGGTAGCTCTGATACAGCACCGTGCCATCTTCCGCAATCACCGAACGCAGCGCCGACAGCGTCGCGCGGTTACCGCCGCTGGCGATGGTCTGGAAGGCCTGCGCCACTTCAATCGGCGTCAGGTTCAGCGCGCCAAGCAGCATCGCCGGTACGGCGTTGAGCTGATCTTTCGGCGCGCCCAGCTTCGTCCAGGTATCGACCACCGCCGGCAAGCCCAGCGCCATCCCAAGGTTAACCGTCGGGACGTTCATCGAGCGGGTCAGGGCATCCACCAGCATCACCTGACCGCTGAAGCGACGATCGTCGTTCTGCGGGGACCACGTCTGGCCGTTGGACAGGCGAATGGTCACCGGCGCATCGGCGATCCAGGTGTTCAGGCGATACTGATTCGGCTGGCTCAGCGCGGTCAGATAGGTCGCCGGCTTGGCCAGAGAACCAATTGACCGGCGGGCCTGCATCGCGCGGTTGTACCCCGCGAACTGCGGCTCCGCGCCGCCGACCATTGCCCGCACTTCGCCGGTGAAGCGGTCAACCACCACCATGGCGGTTTCCAGGTCTGCCAGCTTGCGCTGTTTCTTCAGTACCGGGATCCCTTCCGAGGCCGCTTTTTCCGCCGCATCCTGGGCTACCGAGTCGAAGGTAGTGAAGATCTTCACGCCGGAGAGATCTTTCATTTTGTCGCCCAGCTTCGCCTGCAGCTCCTGACGAACCATCTGCATAAACGCCGGCTGCGGTGAAATCACCCCACCGCGCGGCTGTACGCCCAGCGGACGCGCGCTCAGCATGTCATACAGCTCCTGGTCGATGACCTGCTGCTGCTGCAGCAGACGCAGTACCAGATTGCGTCGCTCAAGGGCCAGTTTCGGGTTGCGCCACGGGTTATATACCGACGCCCCTTTCACCATCCCCACCAGCAGCGCCTGCTGATCGAGGCTCAGCTCTTCCACCGGACGGCCGAAGTAGTACAGGCTCGCCAGCGGGAAGCCGCGAATTTCGTTATCGCCGCTCTGGCCGAGGTACACCTCGTTCATATACAGCTCAAGAATGCGATCCTTGCTGTAGCGGGCGTCGACGATCAGCGCCATATACGCTTCGTTGGCTTTACGCCAGTAGGAGCGCTCGCTGGAGAGGAACAGGTTTTTCACCAGCTGCTGGGTCAGGGTACTCGCCCCCTGCACCGTACGACCTGCCGTCAGGTTCGCCAGCACGGCGCGGCCGATGGAATACAGGCTGATACCATCGTGCTCGTAGAAGTGGCGGTCTTCGGTCGCCAGCAGCGTATCCACCAGCAGATCCGGGAAGCCACTGCGCTTCACGAACAGGCGCTGCTCACCGTTCGGCGACTGCAGCATGGTGATAAGCCGCGGATCGAGGCGGAAGAAACCGAACTGGCGGTTATTATCCATATTCTCGATGGTATCCAGATGATCGCCATCGAAGGTCAGACGCGCGCGCACCTGCCCTTCTTTACTATCCGGGAAATCGAACGGACGACGGATCATCTCGATGCTGTTGGCCTGCACGGTGTATTCGCCCGGGCGCGTCATCGCGCTGACCTGACGATACTGGGTGGCATTCAGCAGACGCACCATCTCGTTTTTGCTGATCTGCATGTCCGGCTCAAGGTTCACCATCCGGCCATAGACCGCGGCCGGCAGCTCCCAAACTTTACCGTCAATGCGGCTGCGGATTTTCTGATCGAGGTAGACGCCATAGGCGGCAATCAGCACCGCAAAGACAATCCCCAGCTTGACCAGCAGCCACAGCCAGCGGCGCTTACGACGAGGTTTGCTGCCGTTGCCTTTTCCTTTTCTTGGCACCGGTTTCTCATCCTCATAATCATCGTCATCATACTCGTCGTCGTAGTCCTCTTCCCGGACCCGGCGACGGGTGACTTTTTGTTTTGTCGGACGCGAGGGTCTCCCCTTACGTCCGATAGGCTCGCGGTCATCTCCCGCCATGCTTTTTCTCCGCAACGTTCAGGCGCAAAGGCCTGATTCTCAATACTTCCCCTGCACAGAGGAAGAAGAAATCTCTCAAATTAACGTCCAGGCTGCTTATCCTTCGGACGACAACCTGCTGGCAGGCAGGACATGCCGCCAGCCTTTCATGAGGTTGGCTTGCTTCGTTTTACATGATATTAACAATAAAAATTCACCATAAAATCATTATGTTAAACGCATCACCAGCAGAAATGGTCAGAACATAGCACGTAATGTTCAGGGTATACAGGATAGCACTAAAATGCGACATTCTTAACCAGCATTTTACCTCCTGCGCACGTAACAAGATGGGAAAGAGTATGTTTTTTAATAACATAAAAAATGACGCTCGCCATGATGCCAAACGCACTGGCATCATCTCCGGCTGAAAATATATTTCCCGGACGAAAGCATTTATTATTGAGAGAAGTAAAGGGGTTTAACTGATTTTCTGCTGATAAAAATGCGAGCCTGTTAACATTTATGCCGAATAATATTTTATGATGACACCAAGGGAATATTTGTTAAACTAGCGGCCAGTGATTCATTATTTTGATTACTCTACTATGCGCATTCCGTTTATATTTTCGCTTTGCGTGGTCGCCATGCTCTCTGGCTGCCAACAGAAACCCGCCTCTACGCTCAGCCCGGCCATCAGCAGCCAGGCGCAGCTGGAGCAGCTCTCGTCGGTAGCGGCCGGGACGCGCTATCTCAAGAATAAATGTAATCGTAGCGACCTGCCCGCCGATGAAACGATATATCAGGCAGCGGTGAATGTCGGCAAAGCGCGCGGATGGGGAAATATTGACGTAGCGACGTTAAGCCAAAATAGCGACCGGCTTTATCAACAACTTTTGCAGGACAGCACTCCGGAAGCCACACAGTGTAGTCAATTTAATCGCCAGCTCGCTCCCTTTATTGCCAGTTTGCGCAGCGACTAAGCAAAATATTCTCAACGCGCATATTATTGCGCGTGCCCCTTATTCCCCTTTCGGCTCCTCGTCAATTTTCCCGCCGGGCCAGTCATCCAGCGCCGCCAGGGTAAATGTAGTGCCGTTGAAGCTAAAAATCGTCACATCCTGCTGGATCTGCTCCACCACCAGATTGGGCAACGGGGAATCGCCCTCCGACCACGCTTTGCCGTTTAACACAATGCTGCGCTTTTCCGGTAGCGAGGCGTAGATATGGGCGCTGTAGCGCAGGGGCGGCAGCGTATCGCTGTCCACTACCGGCGCCGCAGGTGCGCTGGGTTTTACCGCCGGCGACGGGTTTTTTGGCGCGGTCTCCCCGGCGGCGGTTAACGGCAGAAGCGCCGCATGGGCCACCGGCAAAGGCAGAGTTTGCGGCGGTGACGGATGGCGCCACTGCTCGCCGCCAAACCAGCCGAGCGCGATAAATAATCCGGCGTACAGCGGGATAATCCAGCCGGGGACCTGCACCATCCGGCCGCGGCTCACCGGCGCGTCTGCCTGCGCGGACGGCGGCTGATGCGCCACCAGCGGCGGGATGCCTCTTTCACTATCATCACGAACAATCACAACCGTCTCCTGTTCCCTCACGGTGCAGAGAAGGCGCCCTTACGGGCGCCCCAGACTGCTGACAAAGTGCAATCTTCAGGGATTGCCCGGCGGCGCTACGCTTGCGCGGGCCTACAGATAACTGCATAACTGTTTGATATTGCAATCTTTCGTAGGCCGGGTAAGGCGAAAGCCGCTACCCGGCAGAAAGGCGAGCACAATAACGAAACAGGTTTGTCATCAGCCAGAGGCGCCCTCACGGGCACCCCACGTCACCTTATTTACTGCTCACCGGCAGGCCAGCGCCCTGCGATTCGCCCTGCGGCAGCTCGAGGACCGCTACCGACCAGGCTGGCAGCGTGACCGAGCCGTCAGCGGCAACCTGCACGCCGCTCGCCAGCGAATGGTCGCCTGCCGCCTGCTGGATGGCGCTCAGCTGCAGCGATGTGCCGGCGAAGTCCTGTAGCGTCCGGCTTTCCGGTGCGGCGTTGATCGCCACCACGATGCCGTCGACACGGCTGTCCAGACTGGCGCCAGCCTGCATCCCGTCATCGATGGTCATCACCAGCAGACCCGTCTGCTGATCGGTGCCGGTGTTGCGGAAGTCCACGCGCTTCATCACCGTCGCGCCGTCACCGAGGGTAAACAGCGGAGACGATTTACGCAGCGCGGTCAGCTCCTGATAAAACGCGGTCATCTGCTTGAGCTCCGTTTCACCCGGAGTAGCCACCGCATCTTTCACCCGGGCGATGATGTCATAGTTGCTGCCATCATCGCTGCTGCGCGGCATACCCACGTTGTAGTTGTTGTCCTGCAGGGAGTAATCCACGCGGTTAAACCAGTCACCGGAATCATACGAATCACGAGTAAAAGATTTAGAGCGCAACAGCTCCGAGCCCTGCTGGTCAAAGGCGATCCCCTGGCCCAGCATCACGGTCGCCAGCGACACCGCCTGCATCCGGACGCGGGTATCGAGATCCGCCTCCTGAGCAGCTTTGTAGCTGATCATGTCCCACAGCGTTTGGTTGTCGTGTTTTGACACATAGTTCACGACTTCCGTCGGGTCAGCCGCATAGCCGCCAGGCGCGCCGTTATAGTCAATCTCGCTGCCTTTCTTCACCGCGCCGTCTTTGTCGATCAGCACGAAGTCCGCAAGGTTACCGGCCATGCCCAGACGGGTCAGATCGGCGAGGTGGCGCGCCTGATCGTCGGTCATGCTGGTCAGCTCATTCGGCAGAACGCCGGCGCCGCTGCCCACCCCCTGATTCTGGCGCAATGCATCGCCGGAATCGAACGGCCCGCCGCCGCGCACGGCGTCACGCAGACGATCGGAGAACGTGCCGATCCCGGTGCCTTTCAGATTGATTTGCGAGGCAATTTCAAAGCGATCGCTCTGGTTGGAATCCCAGCCTTCACCAAAGAAGTAAATGTCCGGGTTCAGCGCCTTAATACGCTCCCAGGCCGAGAGGATCTGTGCTTTCGGGTGGTAGCCCATCAGGTCGAAGCGGAAGCCATCGATCTTATAATCGGTGGTCCATACCGCCAGTGAATCGGCGATAAGCTTGGCGAACATCCGGTGCTCTGGCGCCGAGTCGGAGCAACAGGTGGCCGATTCCACGCTGCCGGTGGTTTCATTCAGGCGCTGATAGTACCAGGGGACGATCTTATCCAGCACCGAGGTGCGGTCAGTCGGGCCAGCGGCGTTGGTGTGGTTATACACCACGTCCATGATGACGTTCATCCCCAGATCCTGCTTGATCGCCTGAATCATGGTGCGGAACTCTTTAATACGCGCCGTGCCTTCCGGATCGGTGGCATAGGATCCTTCCGGCACCGTGTAGTGGAACGGATCGTAGCCCCAGTTATAGGAGTCGGTCTGCGCCACCAGCGTGTTCAACGCCTGCACCTGCGGGTTATCCTTGCTGTCGTTTTGCTTCAGCTGAGTCAACACCTCTTCGACCGTCGAACCGCTGTCGCAATAGCCCGCGAACTCGCTGCTCTTCACCGCGCTGTTGATTTCGCACAGGCGACTGAACGGCTGCTGAATATCGGCGACTTTGTCGCTGAACTCATTGACCGTGGCCAGATCGAAGACCGGCAGCAGCTCAATATGGGTCACACCCGAGGCCGACAGCTGTTTCAGATGCTGGACCATATTGCTGTCCTGGGCGGTGAGCGCCAGATATTTACCGCGCAGTTCAGCGGGAACGGTTTGATCCCAGGCGGACAGGTCGCGAATATGCGATTCGTGGATCGTCATTTTCGCCAGGTCGGCTTTGGTTTTCTGCGCGTGTGGCATCGTCAGCCCGTCCCAGCCTTCCGGCTTCAGCGCACTGTCGTTCAGATCGACCACCTGGCTGTACTCTGAGTTGGTCGACAAACTGTGGGCGTAGGGATCGGTTACTTCGTACTGCTCGACTTTACGCGACTGCGGGTGGTAGACCGTCATCGCGTAGCGGTAGAACGCGCCCTTCAGGTCGCTCCCGCCCTGCCAGGACCAGGCGCCGGAGGCGCTGTCGCGGGTCATCGGATGGCTGGCCACCACCTTCTTGTCGGCGCTGTAGACCACCAGTTCAACCTGCTGCGCCGTAGGTGCCCAGACGCGGAAGGTCACGCCGCTATCGGTTAGCTGGGCGCCATAGCTCAGCGCCTCGGCGGCGGCGGCATAGGTATCGTCCAGCACGCCAGCGGTCTGCACCTGGGTGGCGGAGCTCAGGATCCCATCGCTTTCCGCAGATATCGCCACCGCCTCGCCCTGCAGCAATTCATCGACGTTGACATCATCCGGCAGCTTAAAGGCAGGATAGCTGGCGAGATGCGGGAAGCGCATGCTCACCTGCTGGCTGACAGTGGTGGGGGTCAGCTTGACATACTTATCGGTAAATTCGCCGTTACTGTCGGCGGCCACCTTAGTGCTGTGGCTGTAATAGAGGCGCACAATGGGTTTATTTTCCCCGCCCGGCCACAGCAGGGTGGTCTTATCGACCCAGTGCGCATCGGCCAGCGCCACGCCAAAGGCGGCGCGGAAGGCGTCGGCGCGGGAGTCATAGACCGCGCTGTTGCCGGCGATGACCGATACCGTCCGATCGGTGAAATCGCCAAAAGAGACGCGAAGGTCGCTGTCGATCAGCTTATTGGTGCCATCGCGCACGATAACGTTGATACATCCGCTCTCTTTAGTCAGCGGGATCACCCAGTAAGGGCCATATTTGTCGCTGCCGGTCGGCGTGGTGCTGACATCATTCCAGTCCGCCACCGGCGCGCTCAGCGCATCACAGGTTTCGTTATTCCACAGATAGAGGTTTTTAGTCGCATAGTCGGCCGGCGTACTGCTGGTGATGCCGGCGATATCGACAAGGTGAATGACAGCCTGGTTGGCGGAAGCCTGCACCGCTTCGCCAGGGACGGCAACGTCCGGTAAGCGGACGACCACATCCTGCGGGTCGGGCGTGCCGGGAGTACCTGGGTTGCCAGGATTGCCTGGTGAACCCGGTGAGCCAGAGGGTGAAGAGGAAGAGCTGTTATCACAGCCACTCAATAATACTAACGATCCAAGAAATAGGGCATGACAGGTATATCTGAGCATTCGATAGTCCCTAATATGCTTATTAAATTATAAAAGGTAAGAAAGGATGAATATCTTTACAGCGCGCTAATTAGATATTTTTGCTTTCCGGGGCGCAATCATCCCCCACAAATGAGAGGGGGGCGTAGGAAGCCGGGGGAGTAAATCAATAAAGGGAATGACGACCCGAAACCGCAAACTGATTATGATTCGCCACGCTTATCGCCACTCTCCGGCAATAAATAATTCAAAAGCCAATAATCACCTACCTGTTTCGGTAGGGTATTACGCCAACGTGCAGAAAAATAAATTAGCAAAGGAATTAAAATGCCAGTTTCTGTGATGGGGTTAACAAATATAAATAAAGGGATAATTAAATTATTACCACAAATTGTGACGCTCATCATATTAATAACCGCTATCCCCCAGTTGGCGAAATTAACCTGGCGCGTGGTATTCCCTGTCAGTCCTGAGGATATTTCCGCCCTGCCATTAACCGCTTCTCCAATGGCGGAGCCGGAATTAAAAACCGAACGGCCCGTATTTACCCTGTTTGGGCTGGCGGCAAAAAACAGCCCTGCGCCAACGGATGCAACCCACCTCAATCAGGTGCCGGTTTCCAGCCTGAAACTACGCCTTACGGGTCTGCTCGCCAGCAGTAACCCGGCGCGATCCATCGCCATTATAGAAAAAGGAAATCAGCAGGTTAGCCTTAGCGTCGGCGATACTGTCCCGGGGTACGATGCGCGGATCGTCACCATTCTTCCCGACCGGATCATCGTTAACTATCAGGGACGCAAAGAGGCCATTTTGTTATTTAACGATACCCGCGCGCCGTCGTCATCGCCCGCTACAGCGGCCACTCCGCCTCTTGTGAAGCGACTCCGCGAACAGCCGCAAAATATCCTCACTTATTTATCTATTTCGCCGGTGCTCAGTGGCGACAAACTGCAGGGCTATCGCCTTAACCCAGGCAAAGACGCCACGCTATTTCGTCAGTCCGGCCTGCAGGAAAATGATTTAGCCATTGCCCTAAATGGCATTGATTTACGCGATCAGGCGCAAGCACAGCAGGCGCTGCAACACCTGAATGAACAGACCGAAATAACGCTGACCGTTGAGCGAGAAGGTCAACGACACGATATCGCTTTCGCGCTGGGGGATGAATAATTGCCAACCATAAAACGACTGCGGAAAATGCTGACTGCGCTGCTGATATTAACGCCGCTGCTATTTCGCCCGGCCATCGCAGAAGAATTTTCCGCCAGCTTTAAAGGCACCGATATCCTGGAATTTATCAATACCGTCAGCAAAAACCTGAATAAAACGGTGATTATCGATCCCAGCGTACGCGGCACCATTACCGTACGCAGTTACGATATGCTCAATGAAGAGCAATATTATCAATTCTTCCTTAGCGTGCTGGATGTGTATGGCTTCGCCGTGATCAATATGAATAACGGCGTACTGAAGGTGGTGCGGGCTAAAGATGCGAAAACCTCGGCCGTCCCGGTCGCCAGCGAGGCTGCACCGGGCGAAGGCGATGAAGTGGTCACCCGGGTGGTGCCCCTGACCAACGTCGCCGCCCGCGATCTCGCCCCGCTGCTTCGTCAGCTGAACGATAACGCCGGCGCCGGCAGCGTGGTCCATTATGAGCCCTCCAACGTGCTGCTGATGACCGGCCGCGCAGCGGTCATCAAACGCCTGCTGACCATTGTCGAGCGCGTCGACAACGCCGGGGATCGCAGCGTGGTGACCGTTCCCCTCTCCTGGGCCTCCGCCGCGGAGGTGGTCAAGCTGGTTACCGAGCTCAATAAAGACAGCAGCAAGTCGGCGCTGCCGGGCTCGATGGTGGCGAACGTGGTGGCCGATGAGCGCACCAACGCGGTACTGGTCAGCGGCGAGCCAAACTCGCGCCAGCGCATTATCGCCATGATCAAACAGCTCGACCGCCAGCAGGCGGTGCAGGGCAACACAAAAGTCATCTACCTGAAGTACGCCAAAGCCGCCGATCTGGTGGAGGTCCTGACCGGGATCAGCAGCTCGCTGCAGAACGATAAGCAAAGCGCCAAGCCGGTGGCCGCGATCGACAAAAATATCATTATCAAAGCCCACGGCCAGACCAACGCCCTGATCGTCACCGCGGCGCCGGACGTGATGAACGATCTTGAGCGGGTGATCGCCCAGCTTGATATCCGCCGCCCGCAGGTGCTGGTGGAGGCGATTATTGCCGAAGTACAGGATGCCGACGGCCTCAACCTCGGTATCCAGTGGGCCAATAAAAACGCTGGCATGACCCAGTTTACCAACAGCGGGCTGCCGATCTCCACGGTGATCGCTGGCGCCAATCAGTACAACAAAGACGGTACCGTCAGCAGCTCGCTGGCCAGCGCTCTGGGCTCGTTTAACGGTATCGCCGCCGGCTTCTATCAGGGGAACTGGGCGATGCTGCTCACCGCCCTCTCCAGCAGTACCAAGAACGATATTCTGGCCACCCCCAGCATCGTGACCCTCGACAACATGCAAGCCACCTTTAACGTCGGCCAGGAAGTTCCGGTATTAACCGGTTCGCAAACCACCTCCGGCGACAACATCTTTAATACCGTCGAGCGCAAAACCGTCGGCATTAAGCTGAAGGTGAAACCGCAGATTAACGAAGGCGATGCCGTGCTGCTGGAGATTGAGCAGGAGGTATCGAGCGTCGCCGACTCGGCCTCCAGCACCAGTAGCGATCTTGGCGCGACCTTCAATACCCGGACGGTGAATAACGCCGTGCTGGTCGGCAGCGGTGAAACGGTGGTGGTTGGTGGGCTGCTGGATAAAAGCGTCACCGATACCGCCGACAAAGTGCCGCTGCTCGGCGACATCCCGGTGATCGGCGCCCTGTTCCGCTCCGAGAGCAAGAAAGTGTCGAAACGCAACCTGATGTTGTTTATCCGCCCAACCATCATTCGCGATCGCGATGAGTACCGTCAGGCCTCTTCCGGCCAGTACACCGCATTCGACAATGCGCAAACCAAACAGCGGGGCAAAGACAGCAGCGAAGCGACGCTCAGCAACGACCTGCTGCACATCTATCCAAAGCAGGAGACCCAGGCCTTCCGCCAGGTCAGCGCCGCCATTGACGCCTTTAACCTCGGAGGCCGACCATGACGCCAGCCGCCGAACGCCGTCCGCTGTTGCCCTTTGCCTGGGCCCGCGCGCACCATCTTGTGCTGCTCAGCGACGGCGAACGCTGCGAAGCGCTGTGCCGCGCTGATACCGCCGCCCGGGCGCTGCTGGAAGCGCGTCGCCTGGCAGACGGCCCGATGAGCGTCAGCCGTCTGGCGCCGGACGCGTTCGAGAAAGTGCTGGTGCTCAGCTATCAGCGCGACTCGGCGGAAGCGCACCGCATGATGGCCGATATCGGCAATGAGCTCGACCTCTATACCCTCGCCGAAGAGCTGCCGGACACCGACGATCTGCTCGACAGCGAGGACGACGCGCCGATCATCCGCCTGATCAACGCCATGCTCACCGAGGCCATCAAAGAGAAAGCCTCGGATATCCATATCGAAACCTATGAGCGCCATCTGCAGATCCGCTTTCGCGTCGACGGCGTGCTGCGCGAAATCCTGCGCCCGCAGCGGCGGCTGGCCGCGCTGTTAATTTCGCGTATCAAGGTGATGGCCAGCCTGGATATCGCTGAAAAACGGATCCCTCAGGATGGTCGGATGGCGCTGCGCATCGGCGGACGGGCGATCGACGTCCGCGTCTCCACCCTGCCCTCCAGCCACGGCGAACGCGTCGTCTTGCGCCTGCTGGACAAAAACAGCGTCAACCTGGATCTGCTGACGCTGGGCATGCCCCCGGCCCTGCTCGATCGGGTCGACGCGCTGATCGCCCGGCCACACGGCATTATTCTGGTCACCGGGCCGACCGGGTCGGGGAAAAGCACTACCCTGTATGCCGCCCTCAGCCGTCTCGACGCCCACGAACGCAATATCATGACCATTGAAGATCCGGTGGAGTATGAGCTGGAGGGCATCGGCCAGACTCAGGTCAACGCCAAAGTCGATATGACTTTCGCCCGCGGCCTGCGCGCCATACTGCGCCAGGATCCGGATGTGGTACTGGTGGGAGAAATCCGCGATGGCGAAACCGCCCAGATCGCCGTTCAGGCCTCGCTGACCGGGCACCTGGTGCTGTCGACCCTGCACACCAACAGCGCGCTGGGCGCCATTTCCCGTCTGCAGGATATGGGCGTGGAACCTTTTTTACTCTCCACGTCGCTGCTGGCGGTGATGTCGCAGCGGCTGGTGCGCCAACTGTGCCCGCACTGCCGTCAACCCAGGCAGGCGGATGCCGACACCGCCCGGCAGATGGAGGTTCCGGTCGGCACGCCGCTATGGCAGCCAAGAGGCTGCGCGGAGTGTAATTTCATCGGCTATCGCGGACGCACCGGTATTCATGAACTGCTGCTGATTGACGACCGCGTCCGTGCCGCTATCCACCGCGGCGAGAATGAGATCACCCTGATCCAGCAGCTGGGGCCAGCCTGGCAGACCCTGCGTCATGCCGGACGCGACAAAGCGCTGGCGGGGATCACCAGCTGGGAGGAGGTGATGCGGGTCACCGAACAGCAAACGACGGAAAGCCTCTGAGATGGCCCTGTTTCGCTATCAGGCGCTGGACCCGCAGGGCAAAACCCGCCGCGGCGTTCAGCAGGCCGACTCCGCCCGCCACGCCCGCCAGTTGCTGCGGGACAACGGCTGGCTGGCGCTGGAAGTGACCGCCGCCGACCCGGCGCGCCGGCTGTGGCGCAGCGGATCCCTCACCCGGCGTACCAGCGCCGGTGATTTAGCCCTGCTCACCCGCCAGCTGGCCACCCTGGTCGCCGCCGGGATCCCGCTGGAAAAGGCGCTCGACGCCGTCGCCCAGCAGTGCGAAAAGGCGCCGCTGAGAACGTTAATGGCCGGGGTGCGCAGCAAAGTACTCGAAGGCCATTCGCTGGCGGAGGCGATGCGCGGCTATCCCGCCTGCTTCGACGGGCTGTTCTGCGCTATGGTGGCGGCTGGCGAAACCTCCGGCCATCTCGACGGCGTGCTTAACCGGCTGGCGGACTATACCGAGCAGCGCCAGCAGCTTCGCGCCCGCCTGCTGCAGGCAATGATCTATCCCATCGTGCTAACGCTGGTCGCCATCAGCGTGATCGCCATTCTGCTCTCCACTGTGGTCCCGAAAGTCGTTGAGCAGTTTGTTCATCTGAAACAGGCCCTGCCGTTCTCCACCCGGCTGCTGATGAGCCTGAGCGATATCGTGCGCAGCGCGGGGCCCTGGCTGGTGCTGCTGTCGCTACTGGCGCTGCTGACGCTGCGTTATCTGCTGCGCCAGCCCGCCCGGCGGCTCGCCTGGGACCGGATGCTGCTGCGCCTGCCGGTCATCGGACGCGTGGCGCGCAGCGTGAACAGCGCGCGCTACGCCCGCACCTTAAGCATTCTCAATGCCAGCGCGGTGCCGCTACTGCTGTCGATGCGCATCAGCGCCGGCGTCCTCAGCAACGCCTGGGCGCGCAGCCAGCTGGCGGCGGCCAGCGAATCGGTACGCGAAGGCGTCAGTCTGCATCGCGCGCTGGAATCCACCGCCCTGTTCCCGCCGATGATGCGCTACATGATCGCCAGCGGCGAACAGAGCGGCGAGTTGACCGCGATGCTGGAACGCGCGGCGGAGAATCAGGACCGGGAGCTGAGCGCGCAGATCCAGATGGCCCTCAGTCTGTTTGAACCCCTGCTGGTGGTCACCATGGCCGGCATGGTGCTGTTTATCGTGCTGGCTATCCTGCAGCCGATCCTGCAACTGAACACCCTTATGAGTATGTAACTGTATTAATGGAGAAAACTATGCAACGGCAACGCGGTTTCACGTTACTGGAAATTATGGTGGTGATCGTCATTCTCGGCATTCTCGCCAGCCTGGTGGTGCCTAACCTGATGGGCAACAAGGAGAAAGCGGACCGCCAGAAAGTCGTCAGCGATCTGGTGGCGCTCGAGGGGGCGCTGGATATGTATAAACTGGACAACAGCCGCTACCCCAACACCGAGCAGGGACTGCAGGCGCTGGTGACCGCCCCGGCCGCCGAGCCGCACGCCCGCAACTACCCGGAAGGCGGCTATATCCGCCGTCTGCCGCAGGATCCGTGGGGAAATGAGTATCAGCTGTTAAGCCCGGGTCAGCATGGCGCCATCGACGTCTTCAGCGTCGGTCCGGACGGGATGCCCGATACCAATGACGACATCGGCAACTGGACCCTCGGGAAGAAATAGTGTCTCAGCGCGGTTTCACGCTCCTTGAGATGATGCTGGTCCTGCTGCTGATAGGCGTCAGCGCCAGCATGGTGCTGCTGGCGTTTCCCTCCGCCCGCACCCAGGAGGCCACGCAGATCCTGGCGCGCTTTCAGGCGCAGCTGGATTTTGTCCGCGAGCGCGGGCAGCAAACCGGTCAGCTCTTCGGCATCGTCATCCACCCCGACCGCTGGCAGTTTATGCGCCTGCAGCCTGCCGACGAAGACGCTCCGGCGGCGGCTGATGACCGGTGGGGCAACGCGCAGTGGCTGCCACTGCAGGCCGGACGCGTCACCACGACGGAAACCCTCCCCCGGGCCAGGCTGACGCTGCGCTTTCCCGACGGCCAGGCGTGGACGCCGGGCGAGCAGCCCGACGTACTTATTTTTCCCGGCGGCGAAGTCACGCCATTTCAGTTGCGAATTGACACCGCGACGGGCATCAACATCGACGCCCAGGGTGACAGCCAGCCGCTGGCGGCGCGGGAGCAGCCATGAAACGCCAGGCCGGGATGACGCTTATCGAAGTGATGGTCGCGCTGGTGATTTTCGCGCTCGCCGGCCTGGCGGTGATGCAGTCCACCCTGCAGCAGACGCGCCAGCTTGGGCGTATGGAAGAGAAAATCCTCGCCAGCTGGCTGGCGGATAATCAGCTGGTACAGCTGCGGCTGGAGAAACGCTGGCCCGCCCTCAGCTGGTCCGAAACCACTGTGGAAGCCGCCGGAACGCGCTGGTTTGTCCGCTGGCAGGGGGTGGAAACCGCGCTGCCGCAGCTGCGGGCGCTGGACGTGGAGGTCCGGCGGCAAAAAAGCGATCCCGCGCCGCTGGCAACCCTGCGCACCTGGGTGACGCCGCCATGATAACCAGGATGCGCGGTTTCACCCTGATTGAAACGTTGCTGGCGCTGGCTATCCTCGCCGTCCTTAGCGCCGCCGCCGTGATGGTACTGCAGAACGTCATCCGCGCCGATGGCCTGACCCGCGAGAAGAGCCAGCAGATCGCCGCCCTCCAGCGCGCCTTTCGCCAGATCGCCGACGATGTCACGCACATCATTCCCCGTCGCGCCAGAAACAGCGACACGCTTTTCTTCGCCGGACGTTTCCAGTTGCAGAGCGACGACTGGGGGCTGGCCTTCAGCCGCAGCGGCTGGCCGAACCCGCTGGGGATCCTCCCGCGCTCGGAGATCCAGAACGTCAGCTACCGTCTGCGTCAGCAGCAGCTTGAGCGACTGAGCTTCGATCAGCAGGATCCGCTGACCGGCAGCCAGCCGACGGTTCGGGTGGTATTGCGCGAGGTGACGGCGTTTCGCCTGCGGTTCTACGCTGACGGACGCTGGCAGGAGACCTGGGATCGCTCGCAGACGCTGCCGCAGGGGCTGGAGATCACCCTGACGCTGGCGAAAAGCGGGGAGATAACCCGCCTGTTTTTACTCACCCCGGGAGGCAGCCAGTGAAAAATCGGCAACGCGGCGTCGCGCTCCTGATGGTGCTGTTCATCCTCGCCCTGATGATGATCCTCGCCAGCGCCATGACCGAACGCACCGCGGTCATGTATCAGCATACCGCCGTGACCCTCGATAATCTGCAGGCCAGATGGTACGCCCTGGCGGCGGAAAACATGGCCGCCGCGCTCCTGCAACGCGACGCGCTGGACTCACCCAGTCAAACGAACCTGGCGCAAAGCTGGGCGCAGGAGGGGCGCCGCTTTACCCTCGACGATGGCGAAATCCTCGCCACGATCCGCGACGGGCACGCCTGCTTTAACCTCAATGCCATCAACCATCGCGCGGATGAAACCAGCGGCGGAACGCCCTACCCGACCGACGTCTTCGTCCGGCTGCTGGCGCTGCTCGGCGAATCGCCGCTGCGCGCCAGCCAGATCGCCGCCGCCCTTGGCGACTGGACGGACAGCGACGGCCAGCCGCGGCTGAACGGAGCAGAGGATGAGGTCTATATGGCGCAAACCCCGGGCTATCTCGCCGCCAACCAGCCGATGCAGGATGTCAGCGAGCTGCGCCTGCTGGCGGGTATGGACGCCGCGCTCTATCAGCGCCTGCTCCCCTTCGTCTGCGTCCAGCCGGATGACGCGCTGCAGATCAATGTCAACACCCTGCGGCCCTCCCAGGCCGCTCTGCTGGTGGCCCTCTTTCCCGGCGAGCTGACGCTGCAGGAGGCGCAACAGCTGCTGCACAACCGCCCGCGAACCGGGTGGAGCAGCGTCGCTGCGTTTCTCGCGCAGCCGACGCTGCAGAAAACCGATACCACGCTTGCCCGCCCCTGGCTGACGGTGCACAGCACACGCTTTATCGCCGCCTTTACCGTGGTGACCGGCAATCTTCGCTTTCAGCTGCACAGCGTCCTGCAACAGGAGGGGCGCACGTTTACCGTCGTCCAGCGGCGATATGGACTTTCTATGGTGGTCGATGAATAAGTTTAACGCTTCTCCCCAGGCCACGCTGATCGTGCGCTTCGCCCCCGGGCAGGCGCCGCTGCACTGGCAACTCTTCGCCCCCGGCGAGCCGCACCACGAGGCCAGCGGCCGGTGGCCGGCTGACGACGGCAGCCCTTTCCCGGCGCTGGCGGCGCACTACCCCGCCTGGGTGCTGATCCCGGCCAGCGACTGCGCGTTTCACTCGCTCACCCTGCCGGCGGGCTTGCGTAAACCGCCGCTGCAGGTCGCCCCATTCCTGCTGGAAGAGCAGCTGGCCGACGATGTCGAAGCCACCCATTTTGCCCTGCTCCACCGCCAGCAGGCGCAGTGCGAGATCGTCGCCGTACAGCGGCAAAAAATGCGCGACTGGCTGGCCCGCTGCGAGTCGCTCTCCCTTCGGCCCCTGGCGTTGACGCCCGACGTGCTGGCCCTGCCCTGGCATCCGCCCGCGTGGAGCGCGGTGCAGGTGGACGAGCAGTGGCTGATCCGCCACCAGCCGTGGGGCGGCATGGCGGCGGAAAACGTCTGGCTGACGGAACTGCTGCAGAGCGAGGCGGAAGAGCAAGTCATCGACAGCTATTCACCGCCGCCCGCAGCGCCGGGCGTCTGGCGGGCGCAACCTGCGCAGACATTGCTGACCCTTGCCGCATGCCATCCGGCAGCGCAGAAGCTCAGTCTGCTGCAGGGGGAATTCGCCGTCCGTCGGCGGCGGCCTGCACAGGCGACCTGGCGTTCGGCGCAGTATGCCGCGCTGGCTCTGGCGTTACTGGTGGGGACAAACAGCGTGCTGGACCATCTCGATCTGGCGCGCCAGGCCGAGGCGGCGCAGCAGGCCAGCCGGGCTTTCTATCATCGCTGGTTTCCGACGGAGAAAAAGGTGATTAATCCGCGACTGCAGATGCAGCAACACCTGCAAACCCTCGCCCGTCAGGCGCAGCATGCCCCCCTCGTCGATCGCCTCAGCGCGCTGCAAAACATCCTCAGCGACACGCCGGGGATCCGCCTGCGGGCGCTGAGCTGGGATGCCGCGGGCAACCGTCTGCAGCTGGATATCGCCGCGGTCTCTTCCCGGGCGCTGGAGCAGTTCACCCAGCGGGCGCAGACACGGTTTCGCGTCCGGCCAGGCGACATGACCACGAAACCGGATGGCATTGAGGGACAACTGACGCTGGAGGAAAACAATGGCTAATCTGCTTATCTGGTGGCGGCAGCGCACGCCGTCCGAGCAGCGCCTGCTGCTCGGACTCGTGGGGCTGCTGGTGGTATGCGCCCTCTGGTACGGACTGTGGCAGCCCTGGCGAGCCCGTGAGGCGCAGTGGCGACAAACCCTGATGAAAGAGCAGGCCAGCCTGCGCTGGATGACGCAGCAGAGCCCGCGTCTGCAGCAGCTCAGCCAGCAGCCCACGCCGGTGGCAAAAGAGGCGCTCACCGCCCTGGTGATGCGCGAGGCGGCGAGCCACGGGCTGGCCGTCGCCCGCCTGCAGCCGCAGGGAAAACGTCTGCAGGTCACCCTCCAGCCCTGCACCTTCCAGGCGCTGATGGCGTGGCTCGACGCCCCGGCGATGCGCGGCGTCAACGCAGTCTCCTTGTCCGTGACCGGGCAGCCGTCGCGGCCCGGCTGGGTTACGGTCAACCATCTGCTGCTGGAGCGCGACGATGAAAGCTAAAGGGATCGCGGTGGCGCTGCTGCTGGCGCTCTATCTGCTGTGGCTGGCTGCTACCGCCCCGGCGCGCCTGCTGGTCCCGATGCTGCCGCCCGGCGTACAGGTGGGCAGCCTTAGCGGCAGCGTCTGGCGCGGCACAGCGCAGCCGGTCTACTGGCATGGCGAACGGCTTGAACGACTGGCGTGGTCGCTGACCCTGGCTGGCTGGCAGGTCTCTCTCAGCGATCCCCGCGGCGTGGAGGGGCAGGCCCGGCTGTGGGGCCTGCGCGATCTGCGCCTGCAGGACGGGCGGCTCACCGCCCCCGCCAGCCTGCTCAGCCGCTGGTTGATGTCGACCATGCCCGTCAGCGCCGAGGGAGAGGTCACTTTCAGCCTGGCCGAAGCGCACTTCAGCGAGGGGCGCTGCCGACAAATCACCGCCGGAGGCGCGCAGTGGCGTCAGGCCCGACTGCACTCCCCGGTCGGCAGCCTGGAGCTGGCCCAGGTTAATGGCACCTTCCGCTGTACGGCGGACGGCGCCGTGGCGCTGACCCTCCGCCAGGATTCTCATCAGCTGAGCCTCAGCGGCCAGGGGGCCCTGTCGCCCGATGGCCGCTATCTGTTTCGCGGTACGCTGCAGCCCCGGCAGGGGATGCCGCCCCTGCTGGCGCTGCTGGTCACGCGCCCCGCCGCTAAAAACGAGTCAGGCCGCACACCGTGGCAGATTCAGGGAAAATGGTTACACCAGGAGTAAAAATGACGACATTAACGGCATTATCGCTGCACTTTCCCCTTGTCTGGTATGGCTTCCTGCTGCTGTTCGGCCTGGCGCTGGGCAGCTTTTACAACGTGGTGATCTATCGCCTGCCGCGCATGCTGACCCAGACCGCGGACGACGAGCGGATAAGCCTCAGCACCCCGAGATCATCCTGCCCGCAGTGCCGCCAGCCGATCGCCTGGCGGGACAATATCCCGCTGCTCAGCTTTCTCTGGCTGGGCCGCCGCGCCCGCTGCTGTCAGGCGCCCATCGCGTGGAGCTATCCGCTGACCGAGCTGGCCACCGGCCTGCTGTTTATGCTCGCCGGGGCATTGCTCGCGCCGGGCCTGCCGCTGGCGGGCGGCCTGGTGCTGCTCTCGTTCCTGCTGATGCTGGCGCGGATTGACGCCCGAACCCAACTGCTGCCTGACCGTCTGACACTGCCCCTGCTGTGGGCCGGGCTACTGTTTAATCTTAACGAGGTGTACATTGCCCTGCCGGACGCGGTCGCCGGGGCGATGGCCGGTTATCTGGCGCTGTGGTCGGTCTACTGGCTGTTCCGCCTGCTGACCGGGAAAGAGGCGCTGGGCTATGGCGATTTTAAGCTGCTGGCGGCGCTGGGCGCCTGGTGCGGCTGGCAGGTTCTGCCGCAGGTGCTGTTGCTCGCGTCGGCCAGCGGACTGGTGTGGACCCTGCTGCAGCGCCTGTGGTCCCGGCAGTCGCTGCAGCAGCCGCTGGCCTTCGGCCCCTGGCTGGCGCTGGCCGGAGGGGGCATTTTTCTCTGGCAGCAGATGGTCTAGCGACTACGAATATTTTTTGCTGCGCCGGGTCGGGGCGGTGTTGGCCGGATCGTCCGGCCAGACGTGTTTCGGGTAGCGTCCCTTCATCTCTTTCTGCACCTCGCGGTAGCTCCCCTGCCAGAAGGCGCTCAGATCGCGGGTGATCTGCAGCGGACGCTGGGCGGGCGACAGCAGCTCCAGCACCAGCGGCACCCGCCCCTCGGCGATAACCGGCGTCGTGGCCTCGCCGAACATCTCCTGCATACGCACCGCCAGCGCCGGCGGGTTCTCCGCATGGTAACGGATCGCCAGACGGCTGCCGGTCGGCACGGTATAGTGCGTCGGCAGCTCGCGATCCAGCTTCTGGCGCAGCGGCCACGGCAGCCAGTCCTGTAGCGCCTGACGCAGATCCAGCGCCTTCAGCGCCCGCAGCGAGTGAACGCCGTTCATCTGCGGCAGCAGCCATGCCTCCAGCGAGGCCAACAGCGAAGCGTCATCCACCGCGGGCCACGCCTCTTCCGGCAGCCACTGCGCCGCACACTGCAGCCGCAGGCGCAACTGCTCAGCCTCTGGCGTCCAGTTGAGCACACCGAGGCCTTTCTCACGAATCCCGTTGAGCATCGCCTGATGCAGCTCCGCCTCAGAGGGCTTCGCCAGCGGCTGGGTCTTGATCACCAGCTGGCCTATCACCGTCCGCCGCCAGGCTTTCAGGGTACCCTGCGCTTCATCCCACTCCACCGTGTCGGAACGCTGCGCCAGCTCGGGACGGGCGGCGATCAGCTCGCCGATATCCACTGGCAGCGCCAACAGCATGCGGGCATCCGGCGAGGCGCTGCCCTGCAGCAGCAGCGGAGCGATCAGCCACTCATGGCGGCCCAGCGCGTCGTCGGCGTCCAGCATCGCGCCCATGCCGTTCGCCAGCTGGTAGCGCCCCTCCTGACCGCGGCGGCGGGCGATGCGATCGGCGAAGGCCGACGCCAGCAGCCCCGCTATTCGTCCGGCATCGGGCTGGCCGCTGCGGCGGGCCAGACGCTTCATCAGCTGCTGCGCCCGCTGCTGCCAGTTGGCCTGCTGACGGGAAAAGACGGCGCCCAAATCCGCCACCCCGCCGCGCGGCGGCTCCTCGAGGATCGCTGCCAGCTTTGCCGCCGTCGCCGCCTCGTCATCGGTCTGCGCAGCGGCCAGCATCGCCGCCAGTCGTGGCTCGTTGCCAAGGGTCGCCATTTTGCGGCCAAACGCCGACAACCGATCGCCGTCCAGCGCCGAGAGCGCCTCTAGCAGGCGGCGCGCGGCGGCCAGGTTGACCGCCGGCGGCTGATCCAGCCAGGCCAGCGCGGCCGGATCGTGGCAGCCCCACTGCAGCAGCTCCAGCAGCAGCGCCGACAGATCGCTGTGCAGGATCTCCGGCTCGCTCTGCGCCGCCGCCCGTTCGGCCTGTTCTTTGCCGAGCAAATGCAGGCAGATCCCCGGGGAGAGACGACCGGCGCGTCCGGCGCGCTGCGTCATTGATGCCTGACTAATGCGCTGCGTCACCAGCCGGGTCAGCCCGGTGCGCGGGTCAAAGCGGGCGACCCGCTCCTGGGCGCTGTCGACCACCAGGCGGATCCCCTCGATGGTCAGACTGGTCTCGGCAATGTTGGTGGCCAGCACCACTTTGCGCTTCCCGACCGGCGCGGGGAGGATCGCTTTACGCTGCTCACTTAAAGGCAACGCGCCATACAGCGGGCAGAGGATGACATCCTCCGCCACGCGCTCCGTCAGCTGGTCGAGAACGCGCTGGATCTCGCCGACGCCGGGCAGAAACAGCAGCATCGACCCCTGTTCATGACGCAACAGCTCCGCTGCCGCCACCGCCACGGCCTCATCAAAACGCTGGTGCGTGGGAAGCGGGTTGAAACGGCGCTCCACTGGATAAGCGCGCCCCTCCGAGACCACCACTGGCGCCTCAGGCAGCAGGCGCTGCAGGCGATCGTTGTCGAGGGTCGCCGACATGATCAGCAGCTTGAGATCGTCACGCAACCCCTGCTGGACGTCGAGCAGCAAGGCCAGCGCCAGATCCGCCTGCAGGCTGCGTTCGTGAAACTCATCGAGGATCACCAGCCCCACGCCCGCCAGCTCTGGATCGCGCTGGATCATGCGCGTCAGGATCCCCTCCGTAACCACCTCAAGGCGGGTCTGCGGCCCGACGCAGGTTTCAGCGCGCATGCGGTAGCCCACGGTCTCCCCCGGCTTTTCGCCGAGTAGTTCAGCCAGCCGCTGCGCGACATTACGCGCCGCCAGGCGCCTCGGCTCCAGCAGGATAATGCGTCCCGCGATGTTGCCCTCGGCGAGGATCTGCAGCGGCAGCCAGGTCGATTTCCCGGCGCCGGTCGGCGCGTTAAGCAAAACCTGCGGCGCGTGCTGCAGGGCGGATAACAGTTCTGGGAGGACGGCGGCAACCGGCAATAAGGACACAAAAGGCTCCGGGGGTTAACATTCAGGGGCTCGCATTGTAGCATCCCCCTAATTCATTACCGAGTCTCTATCATGTCTGAGCCGAAAAGGCTGTTTTTTGCGCTTGAACTGCCGCCTGCCGTCCAGAAACAGATTGTCCAGTGGCGGGCAAGCCACTTCCCCGAGGATGCCGGCAGGCCCGTCGCGGCGGATAACCTCCATCTGACGCTGGCGTTTCTCGGCGAGGTGAGCGCGGAAAAACAGCGGGCGCTGGCCGCCCTCGCCGGCCGCCTCCGTCAGCCGGGCTTTACCCTGACGCTGGACGATGCCGGACAGTGGCTGCGCTCGCGGGTGGTCTGGCTCGGAACCCGTCAGCCGCCGCGCGGCCTGCTGCAGCTCGCCAGTATGCTGCGCGCTCAGGCGGCGCGCAGCGGCTGCTATCAAAGCCCGCAGCCGTTTCATCCACATATTACCCTGTGGCGCGATGCCCGCCAGGCGGTGCCGATCCCGGCCCCCGGCTTTCACTGGTCGTTTCCGGTGAACGAGTTCGTGCTCTATGAGTCCAGCTTTGGCCGCGGGCGCACGCGCTACACGGCGCTGGAACGTTATCCGTTTCATAAGGAAAGTTGATGCAGTTTGATCCGCCGTTACAACCCGCTATTTTGCTTAAACGTTACAAACGATTTCTTGCTGACGTGGTTACCCCCGATGGCCGTGAGCTGACGCTTCACTGCCCCAATACCGGCGCAATGACCGGTTGCGCCGCCCCGGGCGACACCGTCTGGTATTCCACTTCTGACAATGCGAAGCGCAAATATGCCCATACCTGGGAATTAACTGAAACGCAGCAGGGCGCGGTTATTTGCGTCAATACGCTGCGCGCGAATTCGCTGGCAAAAGAGGCGATTTCCGCCGGAATAATCCCTGAGCTTTCAGGCTATAACCAACTGAAAAGCGAAGTGAAATATGGCGAAGAGAATAGCCGTATCGATATTATGTTGCAGGCAGATGACCGACAAAACTGCTATATTGAAGTGAAATCGGTTACGTTGGCGGAGAAAGAATACGGTTATTTTCCCGATGCGGTGACCACGCGCGGCCAGAAGCACCTGCGGGAGCTGATGGCCGTCGCGGCGAATGGCGACCGTGCGGTGATTTTATTTGCCGTTTTGCATTCGGCAATTGACCGTTTCTCCCCCGCGCATCATATTGATGCCAGATACGCACAGCTGTTAACAGAAGCCCGCGACAAGGGGGTGGAAATTCTCGCCTGGAAGGCGGAACTTTCTACGACGAAGATGACTCTGAATAAGCCGATTGCCGTGGTGTTAAACCCCGGTAAATAAGTGGCTAAATAGTGTTCGGGTCGCAAGCGCGAATACGCTTTTCTTCACAGGGTTGTCAAGTGTAACGTTTAGATAATTGCTATCCGGAAAAGCATCTGCTATTTATAGCGGCCTGATTTTCCCCCACATGGGGATCGATAGTGCGTGTTAAGGAGAAGCAACATGCAAGAAGGGCAAAACCGTAAAACATCGTCCCTGAGTATTCTCGCCATCGCTGGGGTGGAGCCGTACCAAGAGAAGCCGGGCGAAGAGTATATGAACGAAGCCCAGCTGGCGCACTTCAAGCGTATTCTTGAAGCATGGCGTAATCAACTCAGGGATGAAGTGGATCGCACCGTAACGCACATGCAGGATGAAGCTGCTAACTTCCCGGATCCGGTAGACCGTGCCGCCCAGGAAGAAGAGTTCAGCCTGGAACTGCGTAACCGCGACCGCGAACGTAAACTGATCAAAAAGATCGAGAAAACGCTGAAAAAAGTTGAAGATGAAGACTTCGGCTACTGCGAATCCTGCGGCGTGGAGATCGGCATTCGCCGTCTGGAAGCGCGTCCGACTGCGGATCTGTGCATTGACTGCAAAACCCTGGCGGAAATTCGCGAAAAACAGATGGCGGGCTAATCCCCTGCTGCCTCACTCTCTGGCGGGAGTCTCTCCCGCCTGGTTCTGTTGTCCGTAACATGACTGACTCACGCTATATTGGGCGCTTTGCTCCCTCCCCCTCCGGTGAACTCCACTTCGGCTCTCTGATTGCCGCGCTCGGCAGCTACCTGCAAGCCCGCGCGAACCAGGGTATCTGGCGCGTTCGCATTGAAGATATCGACCCGCCGCGTGAAGTCCCCGGAGCCGCCGACACCATTCTGCGCCAGCTTGACCACTACGGTCTGCACTGGGACGGCGACGTGCTCTGGCAGTCGCAACGACATGAAGCTTACCGCGAGGCGCTGGCCTGGCTGGGTGAACAAGGGCTGAGCTATTACTGCACTTGCACCCGCGCGCGGATCCATGCCGTAGGCGGGATCTACGATGGTCACTGCCGCGACCTCGGGCTGGGGGCGGAAAACGCCGCGCTGCGTCTACGCCAGACCCGTCCCGTGCTGCAGTTCACCGATCGCCTGCACGGTACGCTCATCGCCAATGAGCCGCTGGCGCGCGAGGATTTTATTATCCACCGTCGCGACGGCCTGTTTGCCTACAACCTGGCGGTGGTGGTTGATGATCACTTTCAGGGGATCACCGAGATCGTCCGCGGCGCTGACCTGATTGAGCCGACGGTCCGGCAGATTTCACTGTATCAGCATTTTGGCTGGCAGGCGCCGGACTACCTCCATCTGCCGCTGGCCCTCAATGCTGACGGGAATAAACTCTCTAAACAAAACCACGCACCGGCGCTGCCGGAAGGCGATCCGCGCCCCGAAATTGTCCGGGCGCTCCGGTTTCTTAATCAGGACATCGCCCAGGACTGGCAAGCCCTGAGCATTGACGATTTACTCAGTCAGGCCGTCGCCAACTGGCAGCCCGCAAAAATCGAGCATTCTCAAATGGCTCCCGCTGAGCTATGATTAGCCGCTATTTTTATACTGTATAGTTGATCTGAAGTCCGTCTGACACTACGAGGTGCACCATTTTTACCCGAGTCGCTAATTTTTGCCGTAAGGTGCTAAGCCGTGAGGAGCGCGAGGCAGAAGCCGCCGTCGAACCCATGCCTATGACGGTGATCCCGCGTGAGCAGCATGCTATTTCCCGCAAAGATATCAGTGAAAACGCCCTCAAGGTCATGTACCGCCTCAACAAGGCAGGCTACGAATCCTGGCTGGTCGGCGGCGGTGTCCGCGACCTGCTGCTTGGCAAAAAGCCGAAAGATTTTGACGTCACCACCAACGCCACGCCGGATCAGGTGCGCAAGCTGTTCCGCAACTGCCGTCTGGTCGGGCGACGTTTCCGCCTGGCGCACGTCATGTTCGGGCCGGAAATCATTGAAGTCGCCACCTTCCGCGGCCATCACGAAGGGCACACCACCGATCGCGTGACCTCCCAGCAGGGCCAGAACGGCATGCTGCTGCGCGATAACATCTTCGGCTCGATCGAAGAGGATGCCCAGCGTCGCGACTTCACCATCAATAGCCTTTATTACAGCGTGGCTGACTTTACCGTTCGCGACTACGTCGGCGGCATGAAGGATCTGCAGGACGGCGTGATCCGCTTGATCGGCAATCCGGAAACCCGCTATCGCGAAGATCCGGTGCGCATGCTGCGCGCGGTGCGCTTTGCCGCCAAGCTGGATATGAGCATCAGCCAGGAAACGGCTGAACCGCTGCCGCGCCTGGCCACCCTGCTCCACGACGTGCCGCCGGCACGCCTGTTCGAAGAAGTGCTTAAGTTGCTGCAGGCCGGGTATGGCTACCAGACCTATATGCTGCTGCGGGAATACAACCTGTTCCAGCCGCTGTTCCCGACCATCACTCGCTACTTTACCGAGCGCGGCGACAGCCCGATGGAGCGGATCATCAGCCAGGTGCTGAAGAACACCGATACCCGCATTCATAACGACATGCGCGTCAATCCGGCCTTCCTCTTCGCGGTGATGTTCTGGTATCCGCTGCTGGAGACGGCGCAAAAAATCGCCCAGGAGAGCGGTCTGGCGTACTACGACGCCTTCGCCCTGGCGATGAACGATGTCCTGGACGAAGCCTGCCGTACGCTGGCGATCCCTAAGCGCATCACTACCCTTATTCGTGATATCTGGCAGTTACAGCTGCGCATGTCCCGTCGTCAGGGCAAACGCGCCTGGAAGCTGATGGAACATCCGAAATTCCGTGCCGCCTACGATCTGCTGGAGCTGCGTGCCGGGGCGGAAAACAACAGCGAACTGCAGCGTCTGACCAAATGGTGGGGCGAATTCCAGGTTGCCGCGCCGCCGGAACAGAAAGACATGCTCAACGACCTCGGGGACGATCCGGCGCCACGCCGTCGCCACCGCCGTCCGCGCAAACGCGCGCCGCGTCAGGGTAACGCATGACTCTGGTCTATATCGCGCTTGGCAGTAACCTTGCTTCTCCGCTGGAGCAGGTGCAGGCGGCCATCCGCGCGCTGGGCGATATTCCGCACAGCCGCGTGGTGAACGTCTCTTCGTTCTACCGCACGCCGCCGCTGGGCCCGCAGGATCAACCGGACTATCTCAACGCCGCCGTCGCGCTGGAAACCACCCTGGCGCCCGATGCGCTACTCGATCACACTCAGCGCATCGAGCTGCAGCAGGGTCGGGTGCGCAAAGCTGAACGCTGGGGACCGCGCACGCTCGACCTCGACATCATGCTGTTTGGCGATGAGGTCATCAATAGCCCGCGCCTGACCGTTCCGCACTACGATATGAAAAACCGCGGCTTTATGCTCTGGCCGCTGTTCGAGATCGCCCCGGATCTCCATTTTCCTGACGGCCCTGCGCTGCGCGCCGTGCTGGATAATCTGGGCGCGGAAAAACCCGCGAGCTGGTAATCCCCTCTCCCTTTTTTAGCATTTGCGGCGATCGTCGTAATCGGTTGCCCAAAATCATTGCCCCTCTGAATGCTGCTGTTAGAATGCCGGTTAATATGACTTTCATCATCAGGAAATGTTATGAAACCGACCACCATTGCCCTGCTGCAGAAATGCAAACAGGAAAAGAAGCGCTTTGCCACCATTACCGCCTACGACCATAGCTTCGCGAAGCTGTTCGCCGATGAAGGCATTAATGTGCTGCTGGTGGGCGATTCCCTGGGAATGACGGTACAGGGTCACGACTCCACCCTGCCGGTCACCGTGGAAGATATCGCCTATCACACCCGCGCCGTCCGCCGCGGTGCGCCGAACAGCCTGCTGCTTGCCGACCTGCCTTTTATGGCCTACGCCACTCCCGAACAGACCTTCGAAAATGCGGCCATCGTGATGCGCGCTGGCGCCAATATGGTCAAACTCGAAGGCGGCGCCTGGCTGGCCGATACCGTGAAGATGCTGGCGGAACGCGCGGTGCCGGTTTGCGGCCACCTCGGCCTCACGCCGCAGTCGGTAAACGTATTCGGCGGGTATAAAGTGCAGGGGCGCGGCGATGCGGCGCAGACCCTGTTTGAAGACGCGTTAGCGCTGGAAGCGGCTGGCGCGCAGCTGCTGGTGCTGGAGTGCGTGCCGGTAGAACTGGCGAAACGCATTACCGAAGCCCTGACCATTCCGGTGATCGGCATCGGCGCGGGCAACGTCACCGACGGGCAGATCCTGGTGATGCATGACGCATTCGGGATCACCGGCGGCCACATCCCTAAATTCGCTAAGAATTTCCTTGCCGAAGCGGGCGACATCCGCGCCGCGGTACGGCAGTATATTGCCGAAGTTGAATCCGGGGTCTATCCGGGCGAAGAACACAGTTTCCATTAAGGAGTCTTGTTGTGCTGATTATTGAATCCGTGCTGCTGCTGCGTCAGCATATCCGCCGTCTGCGTCAGGAAGGTAAGCGTATCGCGCTGGTTCCGACGATGGGCAACCTGCATGATGGTCATATGAAGCTGGTTGATGAGGCTAAAGCCAGCGCGGACGTGGTGGTGGTCAGTATTTTCGTCAATCCGATGCAGTTTGACCGCGCCGACGACCTGGCACGCTACCCGCGTACCCTGCAGGATGATTGCGAAAAGCTGAACAAGCGCCATGTCGACTTTGTCTTCGCACCGACGCCGGCGGAAGTCTACCCGCAGGGCACCGAAGGCCAGACCTACGTCGACGTCCCAGGCCTGTCCACTATGCTGGAAGGCGCCAGCCGCCCGGGCCATTTCCGCGGCGTGTCGACCATCGTCAGTAAGCTGTTCAATCTGGTTCAGCCGGACGTCGCCTGCTTCGGCGAGAAAGACTTCCAGCAGCTGGCGCTGATCCGCAAGATGACCGCCGACATGGGCTACGATATCGAGATTATCGGCGTGCCGATCGTCCGCGCGAAAGATGGCCTGGCGCTGAGTTCGCGTAACGGCTACCTGACCGCCGACCAGCGCAAAATCGCTCCCGGCCTGTACAAGGTGCTGAGCACGGTGGCGGAAAAACTGGCCGCCGGCGATCGCCAACTCGACGAGATCATCGCTATCGCTGAACAGGAGCTGAATGAAAAAGGCTTCCGCGCCGACGACATTCAGATCCGCGATGCCGACACCCTGCTTGAGCTGACAGATGCCAGCCAGCGCGCGGTGATCCTGATGGCCGCCTGGCTGGGTCAGGCCCGCCTGATCGACAACCAGATCGTCACGCTCGGTCAGTAGACAGCGGGTAAAAATCGGGCAATACTTGCCCGGGCTTTTCTCAGGGCGGACGACCTGTCCGCTCTGCTACATTAAGGTTGAAGGGTAGAAGTTATGATGCGTAATATGCTGCAGGGCAAGCTCCACCGCGTAAAAGTCACGCAGGCTGACCTGCACTATGAAGGTTCATGCGCCATTGACCAGGATTTCCTGGATGCGGCCGGTATTCTGGAGAATGAAACCATTCACCTCTGGAACGTCACCAACGGCAACCGTTTCTCCACCTACGCCATTGCCGCCGAACGGGGTTCCAGAATCATCTCCGTCAACGGCGCCGCCGCGCACTGCGCCAGCGTCGGCGATATCCTGATCATCGCCAGCTTCGTCACCATGTCGGACGAAGAGGCGCGCACCTGGCAGCCCAACATCGCCTACTTCGAAGGCGACAACGAAATGAAGCGCCAGGCGAAAGCCATTCCGGTTCAGGTCGCCTGATGACCGCGGCGCTGCGCTCAGGCACAGCGCCGGTGTTACCCCTGCGGCTGGTTACTGATCAGCCGCGACATCGTCTCCAGCGAATCCGTCCGTAAGATATATAACCGCTTCAGCAGAAACGGATTGTCCCCCGGCTTCACCTTCCCCCGCACCGTCGTCACCGCCATATGAAATCCGGCGTCATTCGCCGCCTGCACCGCCGTGGCGTTATAGCCGCCGAAGGGATAGGAAAGGTAGAGAACATGCGGATTAAACTGGCTGAGCGCCCGGCGCGAGTGGGCGAAATCAAACAGAATATTATGGTAATTGCGGCTGAATAAAATCGGCCGGCGGCTGGCGTCAACCCGATGCAGGAAGTGGGTATGCGACTGAATATCAAAAACATCCTGGATCTGCCGTAGCTCAGAAATACTCATGAACTGCAGCGATTTCGGATCCCATTTCTGCGGATGGCGCTTAATACGCGAGGAGATAATAAATGCAGTGGCATGGAAGCCGTACTGTTTCAGCACCGGATAGGCGTAACGGTTTACCGATTTCAGGCCGTCATCGAAGGTAATGACCACTGCCCGCGCCGGAAGGTTGATTTTATTACGCACATAGCCTTCCAGTTGATACAAGGTCAGCGTGGTATAGCCCTGATCACGCAGCCAGGTCATCTGGTTGTTGAAGGCGCGTACCGAGGTGGTGGTCGAGGTATGGCGGAAACGGGTGTTCTCTTCGTCGCGCAGAATGTGGTGATAGGTCAGCACGGGAATACCGTTATCTTCCTGCGCATCCAGACTGCTGACCCACGCCAGCCGGTCGCCAATGCGGATCTGAAACCAGGTCTGATTGAGCCGGTCTTTCAGCTTGCTGAGGATCGGATAGCGCAGATTAGTGGCCAGCGTACCAAACGGCACGCTGCTCACTGAAGGAGCGTCATAGAGCGGCGTATCTTTCCAGGTGAGTAAATTCTGGTTACTCAACGGTTTATTGAGATCCCCCAGTCGGTCCTCCACTCGCTGTTTACCCTGTACCGGCTCGAGGTGGCCTTTATCAATAAACCCGGTGCCGAAGCCGAAGCGAAATTCATAATAGTCAGCCGCCGTCGGGACGACCGCGAGGATCTGCCCGGCACGCACATTGCCGACGCTGACCACACGGTTCCCCACCTGCGCCCAGATAACCGCGTCTTCGGTGGTTTGCATATAGCGCACAGGCTTGCCCTGCTGGCTAAGCAGGCTGGCGGAAGCGCTGAGCGAGGTCAGTAAAAAAAGAAGCGTAAAAAATCGGGCAAGCATGCGCATCGAACCGGTAAACCATCAACGGCAGCTATTGTAACAAAAGCAGCATCTGTCACGCTGCTTAATTTCCGAAGGTATCATGACGCAAGCGGAACGGGGGATTCTTCTGCTGCTGATGCCACAAGCTGCTCACCATCGGCCCGCCCGCGCTGACGATAGCCTGGCGAAACGCCTCGCTGCTTAACGTGTTCCGCAGCAGATACATTCGCTCAAGTAATGAATAGCTGACGCCGGAGATCACTTCGCAGTGGGTATGTTTGTGGCTCATCAGCGCCGCGGCCCGATAAGGCGCCGCGCCGGTTCTGTCGGTCAGGAAAATGACGCCGTCCCCGGAGTCGGTGGCATGCAGCGCATCGCACATCATCCGGCTCAACATATTGCTGCTGAGATTGCGCCAGTAATTGACCGCCCGACACTGGGCCAGCGGACCAAACTTTTGTTCAAGACGATCCAGCATCTCCTGCGCCAGCTCATCGTGACAGGTAATAACCCAACCAAGCATGCTTCCCTCCTTAGCCAGCAAACAATGTAGCAAGGGGAGGATGGCGTATCGGTGATGGCGGTCAAAGATAAGCGGTTAGCGCTTCGCGTATTGGCGTCAGGAAGCGCTAACCGTGATGAACATCAGCTGCGCAGGCCGCGGCCGCGCTGGATTAACGACCAGCAAAGCAGATAGAAGGCGACGATGAAGACCACCAGCACCGCAAAGGTGGTCACCAGCGGCACATCGTTGATACCCAGGAAGCCGAAGCGGAAACCGCTGATCATGTAGACGATGGGATTCAAATGCGACAGCCCCTGCCAGAACGGCGGCAGCAGGGTCAGCGAATAGAACACCCCGCCGAGGTAGGTCAGCGGCGTCAGCACAAAGGTCGGGATCAGGCTGATGTCGTCAAAGGTCTTGGCAAACACTGCGTTCAACAGGCCCGCCAGCGAGAACAGCACCGCGGTGAGGAGCAGCGTCAGGGCGACAAACAGCCAGGAGTGAACCTGGAACGGCACAAAGAACAACGACACCGCCGTCACCAGGATACCCACGCACAGCCCGCGCGCCACGCCACCGCCAACGTAGCCGGCGATGATCACATGCGTCGGCACCGGCGCCACCAGCAGCTCTTCAATATTGCGCTGAAACTTGGCGCTGAAGAACGACGAGGCGACATTGGCGTAAGCGTTGGTGATCACCGCCATCATGATCAGGCCCGGCACGATAAACTGCATATAGGTAAAGCCATGCATCTCGCCGATGCGCGACCCGATCAGGTTGCCAAAAATCACGAAGTACAGGGTCATGGTGATCACCGGCGGCACCAGCGTCTGGATCCAGATGCGCATAAAACGGTGGATCTCTTTGGTCCAGATGCTTTTCAGCGCGACCCAATAAAGCTGCATCATGCTGACTCTCCTTTTCGCTCATGCACCAGCGTGACAAACAGCTCTTCCAGACGGTTAGCTTTGTTACGCATACTCAGTACCTGCACCCCCTGGGCGCTCAGTTGGGCAAAGACGCTGTTAATCCCCTGCTCGCGCAGGACCTCGACTTCCAGCGTCGAGGTATCGACCAGCTGGTACTGGTAGCCTTCGAGCTTCGGTACCGGGCTTTTTGGCGCGAGGTCGAGAATAAAGGTCTCAGACTTCAGCTTCGACAGCAGCGCTTTCATCGAGGTGTTTTCCACCAGCGCGCCGTGCTGGATGATGCCGATGTTGCGGCACAGCATTTCGGCCTCTTCGAGATAGTGGGTGGTCAGGATAATGGTGGTCCCGCGATCGTTCAGATCCTTGAGAAAGCCCCACATTGAGCGACGCAGTTCAATATCGACGCCAGCGGTCGGTTCGTCGAGGATCAGCAGCTTCGGCTCATGCATTAACGCGCGGGCGATCATCAGGCGACGCTTCATCCCGCCGGAGAGCATCCGCGCGCGTTCGTTGCGTTTTTCCCACAGATCGAGCTGTTTTAAGTATTTTTCGCTGCGGGCGACAGCTTCTTTGCGTTCCACGCCGTAGTAGCCCGCCTGGTTAACGACAATCTGCTGCACGGTCTCGAACGGGTTAAAGTTAAACTCCTGCGGCACCAGGCCAAGCTGACGCTTGGCGTTGACGACATCTTTTTCCAGATCGTAGCCAAAGACATTGACCTGACCGGAGGTTTTATTCACCAGCGAACTGATGATGCCGATAGTCGTGGATTTTCCGGCCCCGTTCGGCCCCAGCAGGGCATAGAAATCCCCGGCCTCGACTTGCAGGTCGATTCCCCGCAGCGCCTGAACCCCGCCGGGGTAGGTTTTTTTGAGCTGTTTTAATTCCAGAGCAATGGTCATTAAATATCTCTTCTCGTGTCGTGACACGTCATTAACCCGCCTGACTCACGTTTGCGTTCTACTGGCGCTGGCGCCGCCAACGCATCGGTAGCCTGACGTATCACGGGTTAAGATGGTTTTAAAAAAGGTGAGCTTACCCTATATTAGCGCAACGCACTTACTTGGTTACAGGCCGATAACGTCCATGAATGATATAGATACACTCATCAGCAATAATGCACTATGGTCAAAAATGCTGGTGGAAGAGGACCCCGGCTTTTTTGAGAAACTGTCGCAGGCGCAGAAACCGCGCTTTCTGTGGATTGGCTGCTCTGACAGCCGCGTTCCCGCTGAGCGACTTACCGGCCTGGAACCAGGCGAACTGTTTGTCCATCGTAACGTCGCCAATCTGGTGATCCACACCGACCTGAACTGCCTGTCGGTGGTGCAGTATGCCGTCGATGTCCTCGAAGTCGAGCACATTATCATCTGCGGCCATTACGGCTGCGGCGGCGTGCAGGCGGCGGTAGAAAACCCGGAGCTGGGACTCATCGACAACTGGCTGCTGCATATCCGCGATATCTGGTTTAAGCACAGCTCACTGCTGGGTGAAATGCCGGAGGAGCGCCGTCTGGATACCCTTTGCGAACTGAACGTGATGGAGCAGGTGTACAACCTGGGACATTCGACGATTATGCAATCGGCGTGGAAGCGCGGACAGAAGGTCACCATCCACGGCTGGGCATACGGCATTCACGACGGGCTGCTGCGCGATCTGGATGTCACCGCCGTGAGCCGGGAAACCCTCGAACAGCGCTATCGCCACGGGATCTCCAACCTCAAGATCAAGCATATCAACCACAAATAGCCTTCAGACTTAGCCACCCTGGAGAGCGCGGCGCGCGCTGTCCAGAGTGGGATATCTCTTACTCGTCCAGCAGGGTGACTTTGCCAATATACGGCAGATGACGGTAGCGCTGGGCGTAGTCGATACCGTAGCCCACCACGAACTCGTCCGGAATGGCGAAACCGACAAACTCAACCGGGACGTTGACTTCACGACGGCTTGGTTTATCCAGCAGCGTACAAATGGCCAGCGATTTCGGCTCGCGCAGGCTGAGGATCTCACGCACTTTAGACAGGGTATTGCCGGAGTCGATGATGTCTTCCACGATCAATACGTCTTTACCACGGATGTCTTCATCCAGATCTTTGAGGATTTTCACATCACGGGTAGTGGACATGCCGCTGCCGTAGCTGGAGGCGGTCATAAAATCGACTTCATGCGGCACCTGCACTTCACGGCACAGGTCGGCCATGAACATAAATGAGCCGCGCAGCAGCCCCACCAGCACCATTTCGCTGCCGCTGTCCTGGTAATGTTCGTTGATTTGACGACCCAGTTCCGCGATGCGCGCTTTGATCTCGGTTTCCGGGATCATCACTTCTACAGTATGTTTCATAAGACTAACCATTTGATTCTAAATATAAATCATCAAAGCCGCTGCTTTCGCCCCGACGATGACCGGCAAGCCATCCAGTATACCAGCAAAAAGAAATCTTCGGTGCAGGGATTAATAAAGCCATATTTGTGATTCCGATCACACTTGTTAAAACCTATAATTAATTGCAGTTAAAAAATTAACAAACACATGAGTAACTTTCTATGGCTGAAACAAAGTCTCAACAATCAAGGCTCCTGGTGACGCTGACTGCGCTATTTGCAGCGTTCTGCGGCCTCTATCTTTTAATCGGCGGAGCATGGCTGGTCGTGCTTGGCGGCTCCTGGTACTACCCTATCGCCGGTCTGGTGATGCTGGGCGTGACCGTAATGCTGCTGCGCGGCAAACGCGCTGCGCTGTGGCTGTACGCTGCGCTGCTGCTGGCGACGATGATCTGGGGCGTCTGGGAAGTCGGCTTCGACTTCTGGGCGCTGACGCCGCGTAGCGACATCCTCGTCTTCTTTGGTATCTGGCTGATCCTGCCCTTTGTCTGGCGTCGTCTGTCCGTGCCTTCCGCTGGCGCCGTAGGCGCGCTGGTCGTCGCCCTGCTGATCAGCGGCGGCATGCTGACCTGGGCCGGTTTTAACGACCCGCAGGAAGTCAACGGCACCCTGAGCGCCGACGCCACCCCGGCCGCGCCGATCTCCAACGTTGCCGACGGCGACTGGCCGGCCTATGGCCGCAACCAGGAAGGCCAGCGCTTCTCTCCGCTGAAGCAGATTAACGCCGACAACGTGAAGAACCTGAAGGAAGCCTGGGTATTCCGCACCGGCGACCTGAAGCAACCGAACGACCCGGGTGAAATCACCAACGAAGTGACGCCGATTAAAGTCGGCGACACGCTCTTCCTGTGTACCGCCCACCAGCGTCTGTTCGCGCTGGACGCGGCCACCGGTAAAGAGAAGTGGCATTTTGACCCGCAGCTGAATGCCGATCCGTCGTTCCAGCACGTCACCTGCCGCGGCGTCTCTTATCACGAAGCCAAAGCGGATAACGCCCCTGCTGACGTCGTCGCCGACTGTCCGCGCCGCATTATCCTGCCGGTGAACGATGGCCGTCTGTTCGCGGTAAACGCCGACAACGGTAAGCTGTGCGAAACCTTTGCCAATAAAGGTATTCTCAACCTGCAGACCAACATGCCGGTCACCACGCCGGGTATGTATGAACCTACTTCTCCGCCGATTATCACCGATAAGACCATCGTGATTGCCGGCGCGGTCACCGATAACTTCTCTACCCGCGAGCCGTCTGGCGTCATCCGCGGCTTTGATGTGAATACCGGTAAACTGCTGTGGGCCTTCGATCCGGGCGCGAAAGATCCGAACGCCATCCCGAGCGATGAGCATCACTTCACGCTCAACTCACCGAACTCCTGGGCGCCTGCCGCCTACGACGCTAAGCTGGATCTGGTCTATCTGCCGATGGGCGTGACCACCCCGGATATCTGGGGCGGCAACCGTACGCCGGAGCAAGAGCGTTACGCCAGCTCGATTGTGGCGCTGAACGCCACCACCGGTAAGCTGGCCTGGAGCTACCAGACCGTCCACCACGATCTGTGGGATATGGATATGCCCTCCCAGCCGACGCTGGCGGACATTGAGGTTAATGGTAAAACCGTACCAGTCGTCTATGCCCCGGCGAAAACCGGCAACATCTTCGTACTGGATCGCCGTAATGGCGAGCTGGTGGTCCCGGCCCCGGAAAAACCGGTTCCGCAGGGCGCTGCCAAAGGGGATTACGTCGCCAAAACTCAGCCGTTCTCCGATCTGAGCTTCCGTCCGAAGAAAGATCTGACCGGGGCGGACATGTGGGGCGCCACCATGTTCGATCAGCTGGTGTGCCGCGTGATCTTCCACCAGATGCGCTATGAAGGTATCTTCACCCCGCCATCTGAGCAGGGCACTCTCGTCTTCCCGGGTAACCTGGGGATGTTTGAATGGGGCGGTATCTCCGTCGATCCGAACCGTCAGGTGGCTATTGCCAACCCGATGGCGCTGCCGTTCGTCTCTAAACTGATCCCACGCGGCCCGGGCAACCCGATGGAGCCGCCGAAAGATGCGAAAGGCTCTGGCACCGAGTCCGGCGTGCAGCCACAGTACGGCGTCCCGTACGGCGTGACCCTGAACCCGTTCCTGTCGCCGTTTGGCCTGCCATGCAAACAGCCAGCCTGGGGCTATATCTCCGCGCTGGATCTGAAAACCAACGAAGTGGTATGGAAAAAACGTATCGGTACTCCGCAGGATAGCCTGCCGTTCCCGATGCCGGTTAAGCTGCCGTTCACCATGGGGATGCCGATGCTTGGCGGCCCGATCTCCACGGCCGGTAACGTCCTGTTCATCGGCGCGACCGCAGATAACTACCTGCGCGCGTACAATATGAGCAACGGCGAGAAGCTGTGGGAAGCCCGTCTACCAGCCGGCGGTCAGGCCACCCCAATGACCTACGAAGTGAATGGCAAACAGTATGTTGTCATCTCTGCCGGCGGTCACGGCTCGTTCGGTACCAAAATGGGCGATTACATCGTTGCCTATGCGCTCCCGGATGACGCCAAATAAAACGCAAAACGGCAACGAAAGTTGCCGTTTTTTTTGTGTTTATCCCTTCTCCCCATGGAAGATGGCAGCAGGCCGCCGAGCGCTAAACCGTGAATCCCAACATCATCCCGGTGTCTTCATGCTCCAGCAGGTGGCAGTGGGCCATATAGGCAAACTCCTTCGGCGCTGGATGATCAAACTTCACCAACACTTCACTGACGTCACCTTCCACGCGGACGGTATCTTTCCAGCCGCTGCGGTGCGCGGCTGGCGGCTTGCCGTTCTCGCTGAGGATGCGGAACTGGGTGCCGTGGATATGGAACGGATGCAGCATCATGTCGCCCTTACCCGATATCACCCAGCGCTCGTACTGGCCTCTGGCTGCGGCAAACATCGGCACATTCATGTCGAAGGCTTTGCCGTTGATGCGGTTGGCGTTGTGGAAATCAAACCCCTTGCCTGACGACATGTCATGATCCCGACCAGCCCCGTGGTTCATATTGCTCATATTGCTCATGTCACCGTGGTGCATATTGCTCATGTCGCCCATGCCGCCATGCCCCATCATGCCGTGGTCCATTCCCGCCATCGCCTGGTCGCCATACTTTTCCATCAGCGCCTGCATGCCCATCCTGTCGAGCATCGGATCCATCGACAGCTGGAGCTGACGCTGCGTCAGCCCCGTCAGGGACGGTAGCGCTGGCAGCGCGGCCAGCGTATCCAGCAGTTTGCCGGAGGCGGGAATGACCAGTGGCTGAACGCGCAGCACCGGCTGCGGTTTATCAAAAGGCGCAATAGCCATGCCCATCTGGCTCACCGGCAGGGTCACCAGATCGAAAGGTTTACCGTCGCTGGTGTCCACCAGCACCTCAAAGCGTTCCCCCATCAAAACCGGCAATTCATCGACCTTGACCGGCTCGGCCAACAGACCGCCGTCACTGGCCACCACGTACAGCGGACGCTTATCGCTGGTGGCAAAATTGAGGGAACGGGCATTACAGCCGTTTAGCAAGCGCAGACGGAGCCAGCCGCGCGGGGCGGCATGTTCGGGATAGAGAGCGCCATTGGTCAGCAGCGTATCGCCAAACCAGCCGACGGCGGCGCTCATCACATCCAGCTGGTAGTCGATCTCGCCGGCGGCGGTGAACTTCTTGTCCTGGACAATCACCGGCACATCATCGATTCCCCATTGTTTAGGCAGCAGCAGGCGTCCGCTCTCTTCATCCTCGATCAGCACCAGGCCGGCCAGCCCCATCGCCACCTGCCGGCCGGTGGTCCCGTGTTGATGGGGATGAAACCAGCAGGTGGCCGCCCGCTGCGTCGGCGTGAAGCTCACCGTACGGGTGGCGCCCGGGGCGATAACGCCCTGCGGCCCTCCGTCGACCTCGCCCGGGACCTCCAGACCATGCCAGTGCAGCGTGGTCTCTTCCGCCAGCTGGTTGGTAATGTCCACCGTGATGGCCTTCCCCTGCGTCAACTGTAGCGCAGGACCCAGCAGCGAACCGTTATAGCCCCAGGTGGTGGCGTGCAGAGCGCCAAACTGCGTTTTGCCCGCCTGGATCGTCAGGGCGATACGGTTGCGCGCATCGGCCGTCAACAGCGTCGGTATCGGCAGAGCCGGGCGACTGGCCGCAAAAACCGCACGGCTCCATAGTGGTAATGCGCTGGCCACGCTGACCGCGGCGGTCAGTTTGAGGAAGTCTCGACGTTGCATATTCACATCCTTTTTATTCTGCGGGCGAATATTTGAGCTTAAACCCTACCGTAACGGGAAGGTCAAGCAGAAGAGTAAGAATAAAGATCGGCGCTGTGTAAAGAAGTATGCTAATTTGAAGCGTCGGTGATCTAATGGTAGAAAAAATGAAGACGCTTTTCAGAACAATGGTACTCGGCAGCCTGCTTGCTCTCTCCGCCAACAGCTACGCGCTCAGCGAATCAGAAGCAGAAGATATGGCTGATTTAACCGCGGTTTTTGTGTTTCTGAAAAACGACTGTGGCTACCAGAACCTGCCCAATACACAGATCCGACGCGCGCTGGTGTTCTTTGCCCAACAGAACCAGTGGGACCTGAGCAACTACGACAGCTACAACATGAAAGCGCTTGGTGAGGACAGCTACCGCGATCTCAGCGGTATTAACATCCCGACGGCGAAAAAATGCAAAGCGCTGGCCCGCGATTCGCTCAGCCTGTTGGCTTACGTCAAATAATGACCGGCGCGGACGGTCACGCTCCGCGCCTTTGCCGTTTCATTTGTCACATTTAAATATTTATATCTATATTTATTATTGTATATAAACAAACATTATTTAATTGCAAACCTATCAATTCGCCAAATAAATTAAACCCCTAATAATGATGAATGACTAAAAAACTAATAAAATATCATTATTCATATATTGCAAAATAAAAAGCACCCTTCTAGAATCCGGTAAAAATATATCTACTTCATGGACTGAAATTGTGAATATCTCGCCGACTCTCCGTATTATCCCGCTCGCCGCACTTTTATTAGTGGGCTGTAGCAATACCTCATCTCGCCAGCAGGTAAAACCGATCACCACGCCGCTCACATCACAGCAGCAGGCTGAGCAGGAGCGAGCGGCCAGCGAACAGGAGCGTATTGAGTCCTGCCGAAAGGCGCTGGATTCACTTAAAGAGGTGAACCCACAGCAGGCAACTAAACTCAGCAATGAGTTCAATGCCCTGGTGCGTTCGGCATCGCAATACAACAACGTGCGCGAGAAAGTGGCCGATCCCACCCGACTGGGCATTGACTCCATGTATCAGTTTAAATCCATCAAACTGTGTTCCGATATCCAGAAAACGCTGATCGATACCCTGGTACAGCGTGGTGAAAACAAACTGCCATGAACAAACCCGCCACGCTGACTCCTAAAGCACCACTGCTGATGCTCGTCGCGGCGCTGGCGCTTTCAACCTCATTCTACGCCGGTGCTACGCCGGCTTTTCTCGATTACGCCCAGCAGCAAACTCAGCAAGCTCAGGCGCAAGAAGAGAAAAGCTCTGCGGCCACAGCAAAGCAAGCGTCAGACGCTCGCCAGAACGCGGACAATAAAAAAACGACGGCCAATAACGCACAGTTGCAAAAAAGAATCGCCAGCCAGCAGGCAACGATTGCGCAAAAAGATAAAACTATTCAACAATTAAAAAAACAGCTTACCGCCACGCCAGCCACGGAAACGTCCATTGCGAATGAGCAAGCGGCGTTAAATAATAAAATACAACAATTACAGCTCGCCTTAACCGCCGCCACGGCGGAAAATGAGACGTTAATTAAAAAGGAAGCGGTTGCCCAGAATAATACTCTGCAACAGAGCCAGGCTGCCGCACTTAAGCAGATCCAACAATTAACGTCGCAGCTTCAGAACGTCGAAGCGGAAAATAAACGGCTCAGCGCCAGCCTCACCACGCTGAATACGGATAAACAAACGCTGACCACCCGGTTGGCCGCCGCGGAAAAAGCACAGCAGACCGCGCTCGGCCAGCTCAAAGCCCTCGACACAGACAAGCAGTCACTCACCGCCCGGCTGATGGCTGCGGAAAAAGAGAAACAGGCCGCCCTCGACCAGGCCAAAGCCCTTAACGCCGACAAACAGCCGCTGGCCACCCGACTGGCCGCGGCGGAAAAAGAGAAGCTGGCTGCCCTCGAGCAGGTTAAAGCGCTGACCACCGATAAGCAGTCGCTGACTATCCGGCTCGACGCCGCGGAGAAAACGCAGCAGGCCGCTCTCGACCAGGTCAAGGCGCTAAACGCCGACAAGCAGTCGTTGACCGCCCGGTTGGCCGCCGCGGAAAAAGCGCCAACGACCCGCCCTGATCCAGCCGCAGCGCCAAAAAATGAGCCACCGGAGATGGCGGTGGTTGTTGCGGCCTACCGCCTGCAGGCGGACAAAGACAACGCCCAGCTACGGATGAAAGAAGATGAAATCCAACTGCTGAGAACACAGCTTTCTGTACAGTCCAAAACGCGTAGCGGCGAGAGCGCCAACATCAAACTCAGCGCATCCGGAGAACAGCAGGCTTATGCGATCGGCGCCTCGATGGGAACAGAAGCCCTTAACGTCCTCACCACCCGTCGCACTCAGGGGATTACCGTCGACGCCGGGCTGGTGCTACGGGGTATCGAAGATGCCTTTAGCGGCCAGCTTCGTCTCGGAGAACAGGAGCGTAACAAGGCGCTGTTTGACGTCTCACAGCAGGTTTTCCAGAACCTGAATAAAATCGAGCAGAAAAACATCAGCGCCGGTAAGAAATATCAGCAGACGTTTGCGCGCAAAAAAGATGTGGTCTTCAAAGATGGCGTCTACAGTCGTATCGATTATCCGGGCAAAGGAAAAATAAGCGGCAACGATCTGGTCACCGTAGTAATCAAAGAGACGCTGACGGACGGGACAGTGATCAACGATATGGAAGCGAAAGATCAGGCGCTCACCCAGAAGCTGGATGCCTATCCCCCGGTGTTTCGCGGACCGCTGCAACGTCTGCAGAACCATGGATCCTTGACGCTGGTCGTCCCGCCCGAAAAAGCCTATGGCAGTAAAGGATTGCCACCGAAAATCCCGCCTGGCGCCACCATGGTTTACTCCGTGCGGATAGTAGATACCCAACCCGCACCGGCGAAATAATCTCGTCCACCTCACCGCCCTCCCCGGGCGGTGGCGGTTATTCCTGCCGCATTGCTGCAATAACCGCCGTGCATCCTCATCTATAGTTGTCTATGATGTTGCACTCGTTTTACGGGTGTAACAGATGTTAACGAAGAGGAGCCTCACCGTGGCCGATAATCCACTGTGGCATGAAACGCTGCATGACCATTTTGGTCAGTACTTTAGCGTTGATAACGTGCTGTACCACGAAAAAACCGATCATCAGGATTTGATCATCTTCGACAACCGCGCCTTTGGCAGGGTGATGGCGCTGGATGGCGTCGTACAAACCACCGAACGTGATGAGTTTATCTATCACGAAATGATGACCCACGTGCCGCTGCTGGCCCACGGCAACGCGAAGCATGTCCTGATCATCGGCGGCGGCGACGGCGCGATGCTGCGCGAAGTCTCTCGTCACCGTAGCATCGAAACCATCACCATGGTGGAAATCGATGCCGGGGTGGTCTCATTCTGCCGTCAGTACCTGCCCAACCATAGCGCCGGGGCCTACGACGATCCGCGCTTCACGCTGGTGATTGATGATGGCGTCAATTTTGTTAACCAGACGACGCAAACGTTTGACGTGATCATTTCGGACTGTACCGACCCTATTGGTCCGGGCGAAAGCCTGTTCACCTCGGCTTTTTATGAAGGCTGCAAACGCTGCCTGAACCCGGGGGGCGTATTCGTTGCGCAAAACGGCGTTTGTTTCCTGCAGCAGGACGAAGCGGTCGGAAGCCATCGCAAGCTGAGCCATTATTTTCGCGACGTCAGCTTCTACCAGGCAGCCATCCCAACCTATTACGGCGGGATCATGACCTTTGCCTGGGCGAGCGACAACGAGGCGTTGCGCCATCTCTCCAGCGAAATCATTCAGGCGCGCTTTCACAAAGCCAACCTGACCTGCCGTTACTACAATCCGGCAATTCATACGGCGGCCTTCGCCTTACCACAATATCTGCATGATGCTCTGTCCGCACCGTGACGCGAAGTAAGGGGGTGAACTAAATTGAAAAAATTGAAGCTGCACGGCTTTAACAACCTGACCAAAAGCCTGAGTTTTTGTATCTACGATATCTGTTACGCCAAAACGGCGGAAGAGCGCGACGGCTACATCGCCTATATCGACGAACTTTATAATGCCAATCGCCTGACGGAGATCCTGACAGAAACCTGTTCTATTATTGGCGCCAATATCCTGAATATCGCCCGCCAGGATTATGAACCCCAGGGCGCCAGCGTGACCATTCTGGTCAGCGAAGAGCCTGTCGATCCCAAGCTTATCGACCAAACCGAACATCCAGGTCCGCTACCGGAAACCGTGGTCGCCCATCTCGATAAGAGCCATATCTGCGTGCATACCTACCCGGAGAGCCATCCGGAAGGCGGCCTGTGCACCTTCCGCGCCGATATCGAAGTCTCTACCTGCGGGGTCATTTCACCGCTCAAAGCGCTGAACTATCTGATCCACCAGCTGGAATCGGACATTGTGACCATTGACTACCGCGTGCGCGGCTTTACCCGCGATATCAATGGGATGAAGCATTTTATCGATCATGAAATCAATTCGATTCAGAACTTTATGTCCGATGACATTAAGTCGTTGTATGACATGGTCGATGTGAACGTTTATCAGGAAAATATTTTCCATACCAAAATGTTGCTCAAGGAGTTTGACCTTAAGCACTACATGTTCCATACCCGACCGGAAGAGTTGACCGCCGAAGAGCGCAAGGTCATTACCGACCTGCTGTGGAAAGAGATGCGCGAGATTTATTACGGCCGCAATATTCCTGCCGTGTAATATTGGAAATGCCCGGTGGCGCTTGTGCTTGCCGGGCCTGGGGTTCTGCGCCGCCTGGTCGCCCGGGTAAGGCACCAGCCACTACCCGGGGATTTCCCCTGCTCACGCTACGCTTAGCAGGGCTACGGTCTTGCGCCACCCGGCATAATTAACGCTGCTGCATAAATTCACGATAAGCGGCAACGACCTGCAGGAAATCCTCCACGCCGCAGAGAGAGAGGCTTTCTTCGTCGTAGTAGCTCATCCCCTCCTCGATTTCATCGCCAGAAAACTCCAGCTGATTGGCGCGGATCATCACCTCTTCGCCATCCAGCCACAGCGTATATTCATGGCCAGCCCGCTGCCAGGAACGTTCACTGCCCTTCACGGTGCGTGCAGCCTGCTCTACTTCATCAAGCAGGGCAAGATTGTCTTTCACCTCTTCGTTGAACCAGTGGCCAATCGCCTCGTGATCCATCGACATTCGCACCTTTACCACTCCGGTAATATCGCGCAGAAATTCGTAGTCCATAGTCTTTTCCTCTGCAAGGGCAATGCGTCACCGCTGCACTGTACCCATGCAGTAATTATCGCAGCAGACAGAAAGAAAAAAAGCGTAACGGGCAGGAGGTTTGGAAATAAAAATGCCCGGTGATGCAATGTTCACCGGGCATTGGGGAGTTTGTCGCCAAACGGTCAGCCGGGCTGACCGAATGGTTTTACACCGCGGTCTGGAAGATCACGCCGTCAGCTTTTTCAGTGTACTGATCCAGCTGGTTGAAGTTCAGATAACGATAGGTATCTTCCGCTGTCTTATCCACCTGCGCCACGAAGGTCTGGTACTCTTCCGGCGTCGGCAGTTTGCCGAGCAGAGAAGCCACCGCTGCCAGCTCGGCAGAGGCCAGATAGACGTTAGCGCCGGTACCTAAACGGTTCGGGAAGTTACGGGTAGAGGTGGAAACCACCGTTGCACCGTCGGCCACGCGCGCCTGGTTACCCATACACAGGGAACAGCCAGGGATTTCGATACGCGCTCCGCTCTTACCAAACACGCTGTAGTAGCCTTCTTCGGTCAGCTGCGCGGCGTCCATACGGGTTGGCGGCGCCACCCACAGGCGAGTCGGCAGCTGGCCTTTGTGGCTGTCCAGCAGCTTACCGGCAGCACGGAAGTGGCCGATGTTGGTCATGCAGGAACCGATGAACACTTCGTCGATCTTCTCGCCCTGCACGTCTGACAGCAGGCGGGCATCGTCCGGATCGTTCGGCGCACACAGGATTGGCTCTTTGATATCCGCCAGATCGATGTCGATCACTGCCGCGTATTCCGCGTCAGCATCGGCTTCCAGCAGTTGCGGATCCGCCAGCCATTTTTCCATACCCTGGATACGACGCTCCAGCGTACGGCGGTCGCCGTAGCCTTCGGCGATCATCCACTTCAGCAGGACGATGTTGGAGTTCAGATACTCAACAATCGGCTCTTTGTTCAGCTTGATAGTACAGCCGGCAGCAGAACGCTCAGCGGACGCATCGGTCAGTTCAAATGCCTGCTCGACTTTCAGATCCGGCAGACCTTCGATCTCCAGGATACGGCCAGAGAAGATGTTTTTCTTACCTTTCTTCTCAACGGTCAGCAGGCCCTGCTTGATGGCATACAGCGGGATGGCGTGAACCAGGTCGCGCAGGGTGATACCCGGCTGCATTTTCCCTTTGAAGCGCACCAGCACCGATTCCGGCATATCCAACGGCATCACGCCGGTCGCAGCGGCGAAGGCCACCAGACCAGAGCCCGCCGGGAAGGAGATACCGATGGGGAAACGGGTGTGGGAGTCACCGCCGGTACCCACGGTATCCGGCAGCAGCATACGGTTCAGCCAGGAGTGGATAACGCCATCGCCCGGACGCAGAGAAACACCGCCGCGGTTCATGATGAAATCCGGCAGGGTATGGTGCGTGGTCACGTCAACCGGCTTCGGATAAGCCGCGGTGTGGCAGAAGGACTGCATCACCAGGTCAGCGGAGAAGCCCAGGCACGCCAGGTCTTTCAGTTCATCACGGGTCATTGGACCGGTGGTATCCTGAGAACCGACGGAGGTCATCTTCGGCTCGCAGTAGGCGCCCGGACGGATACCGGCAACGCCGCAGGCGCGGCCAACCATTTTCTGCGCCAGGGAGAAGCCGCGGTTGCTTTCCGCCACGTCTTTCGCCTGACGGAATACATCGCTGTGCGGCAGACCCAACGCTTCGCGCGCTTTGGTGGTCAGACCGCGGCCGATGATCAGCGGAATACGGCCACCGGCGCGCACTTCGTCGATCAGCACATCGGTTTTCAGCTCGAAGCTGGCCAGCAGTTCGTTGGTCTCGTGGTTACGCACTTCGCCTTTGAACGGGTAAACGTCAATCACGTCGCCCATGTTCAGGTTGTTCACGTCCACTTCGATAGGCAGCGCGCCCGCATCTTCCATGGTATTGAAGAAGATTGGGGCAATTTTGCCGCCCAGGCACAGGCCGCCGCCGCGCTTGTTCGGCACGTTCGGGATATCGTCGCCCATAAACCACAGCACCGAGTTGGTGGCGGATTTACGCGAAGAACCGGTACCGACAACGTCGCCGACGTAGGCCAGCGGGTAGCCTTTCTGCTGCAGCGCTTCGATTTGTTTAATCGGGCCGACCGCACCCGGCTGATCCGGCTCAATACCTTCGCGGGCGTTTTTCAGCATCGCCAGCGCATGCAGTGGGATATCCGGGCGAGACCAGGCATCCGGCGCCGGAGACAGGTCATCGGTATTGGTTTCGCCGGTGACCTTGAAGACGGTAACGGTGATTTTCTCTGCCAGCTGCGGGCGGTTCAGGAACCACTCAGCATCAGCCCAGGATTGCATGACCCGTTTAGCATGCTCATTACCTGCTTTTGCTTTCTCTTCTACGTCGTAGAAGTTATCGAACATCAGCAGAGTATGAGACAGCGCTTTCGCGGCAATCGGCGCCAGTTTCGCGTCGTCCAGCGCATCAATCAGCGGGTGAATGTTGTAACCGCCCTGCATGGTGCCCAGCAGTTCAACGGCTTTTTCAGGGGTTACCAGGGGGGAGGTCGCTTCGCCTTTGGCGATCGCGGCAAGGAATCCAGCTTTAACATAGGCGGCTTCGTCAACGCCCGGCGGTACACGGTTAATCAGCAGGTCTAACAGGAATTCTTCTTCGCCCGCAGGCGGGTTTTTCAGCAGTTCTACCAGCGCGGCCATTTGGGTTGCATCTAAGGGTTTGGCAACAATCCCCATGGCGGCACGCTCAGCTACGTGCTTACGGTATTCTTCTAGCACGACGGTTCTCCTCGCTCTCATTGTCATAATGCGGCCTACACGTCCTCAATCAATCTGCTTCGGTATTGGCAGTTTGCCGCCTTGACGCATCTTGAAGGATTTAGTGGCTGGGCGATTTTCTTCACGCTCCTGTGAGACAGCAGTTTGTAGGGTAAATGCCCGATACCGCGTCGGCAGCATAGCAGGATTTTTGAAAGGTGTTAATCTGTTTACAAAAAAGCAACATTAAAATTTAGCTGAATCGTTAAGGGCAGGATATTGCAGGCTTTCTGTTCAAATGCCGCGACAAAAATTCCTCTCGGTGTCGAGTTTGCTGGGCCGATCCCAACAAAAATCAAAAAAAAACACACCACTTACATATACTCAGCAGACGAGCCGTTTTCGCCGATACTTAAGCGAGATGGGTTACTTTTTGGGTCAGGAGCTTCTATGTCACTGCCGTTCAAACCCCATATTATCGCCCTGGTCTGCAGCGCAGGCTTACTCGCGGCGGCGGGAACACTCTATGTGCAAAGCCGTACCCCAGAGACGGTCACTGAGGCGACGGCGCAGCCTGCACCGACACCTGCACCGACACCTGCGCCAACCCCAGCCACGCCACCTGCCACCGCACAACCGGCAGCCACCACCTATACGCCGGCGCAGATTGATCAGTGGGTCGCGCCCATCGCGCTTTATCCGGACAGTTTGCTGTCGCAGGTGCTGATGGCCTCCACCTATCCGGACAACGTCATGCAGGCGGTGCAGTGGTCCCAGGACAACCCTACCCTGAAAGGTGACGCGGCCGTGCAGGCGGTGACCAGCCAGCCGTGGGATCCCAGCGTCAAATCTCTTGTCGCCTTCCCAGCCCTGCTGGCGATGATGGGCGAGAACCCGCCGTGGGTAGAAAACCTCGGCAACGCGTTTTTGGCCCAGCCACACGATGTGATGGACTCGGTGCAGCGCCTGCGCACCATTGCCCAGCAGACCGGGACGCTGAAATCCACGCCGCAGCAGAAAGTGATTGTCACCGCTGCTGCGCCTGCACCGACCACTACCGCAAAAAGCAACACCGTATCAACGTCAACCACTACCGCGGCGGCGCCCGCGCCGACCCAGGTCATTAAAATAGAACCGACCGACCCGCAGGTGGTGTATGTCCCGAACTACAACCCTGCCTCGGTCTATGGCACCTGGCCGAATAGCGCCTATCCGCCGGTCTACCTGCCGCCCCCTCCCGGCGAGCAGTTTACCGACAGCTTCGTCAAAGGCTTTGGTTACAGCCTCGGCGTCGCCACGACCTGGGCGCTGTTTAGCAGCATCGACTGGGATGATGATGACCATCATCATGATGACGATTACCATCACGGCGGTTACCAGCACAATGGCGATAACATCAATATCAATGTGAATAATTTCAACCACATTACCGGGCAGAATCTGCCGGGCAACCGCGTTAACTGGCAACACAACCCAGCCTATCGCGGAAACGTGCCTTATCCCGATAATACCGTCGCCCAGCGCTTCCATCAGACCAACGTTGCCGGTGGACTGAGCGCCACCCAGCATACGCCGGTCGATCGCGATGCCCAGCGCCAGGCGGCAATGACCCAGCTTCAGCAGCGCAATGCGCCGGCGGCCACAGCGGGTAACCTGGCGGCAAACAATCCCTCGCGTGATGCCCAACGTCAGGCAGCCTCGGCGCAATTAAAACAAGCTACCCAGCGCAGCAACTATCGCGGTTACGACAGCACACCGACCCAGCAGCAGCGTCGCGATGCGGCAAAAACGCAGTTGAAAAATCCCACGCCGCAGCAACAGCAGCGTCGAGAAACCGTCAAAAGCCGCGAGCAGAACCCGACACCTCAGCAGCAACAGCGTCGGCAGCAGCAGGTTAGTCATTTACGTACCAGCGCTCTTAGCGGCAACGAAAGCCGCGCCCCCTCCTGGCAAGCGCAGCAGGAACGGGGACTGCAAAGCCGCCAGTTTTCCGGCGTAAACCGCGAACAGCGCAACGGCGCCAGAGAGCGTTCTTCCGAACACCATGAACTGCGCCGCCGCTGAGGATGAGCAGAATGAGAAATCTATTACCTATTGCCCTGTTCACATTGATGCTGTCACCGTTAGCCGCGTTCGCCCAGCAGCAGTTTTCTACCCCGGAACAGGCCGCGAGCGCGCTGGCTGAGGCGCTCAGCCAGCAAAATGAAGCGGCGCTGAGCAAGGTGCTCGGCGATAACTGGCAGCAATTTTTACCGCCCGATGGGATCGACCCCAGCGCCGTCGACCGCTTTCAGCGCGACTGGCAGGTGAAACATGTCATCGTGCAGCAGGGTGATAACGCCTGGCTCGACGTCGGCAGCGAGGCATGGCGGCTGCCCGTGCCTATCGTAAAAACGTCACAGGGATGGCGCTTTGATATGGCCGCAGGCGAAGAGGAGATCCTCACCCGCGCCATCGGTCGCAATGAGCTGTCAGCGATAGCCGCCATGCACGCTTACGTTGACGCCCAGCAGGATTACTACCAGCTGAACCACCGCTGGGCGCAGAAAATCATCAGCAGTGAAGGCAAAAAAGATGGGTTGTACTGGCCGACGTCGCCGGGTGAAACGCCCAGCCCGCTGGGGCCAGCTTTCAGCCCAACAGAGCCCGGTACCGGTTATCATGGCTATCGTTTCCGCATTATCGCAGGCCGCGAAGACCAGGATACGGCCTTGCTGGCCTGGCCTGTGGAATGGGGCGAAACCGGGGTGATGAGCTTTATGATCGATCAGCACGATACCGTTTATCAGGCTAATCTCGGTGAAGAGAGCGCCGCAAAAGCGCAGGCCATCACGCGCTTTGCCCCCGATGCTGACGCCGGCTGGCAGGTTGTCAAACCATAAATAAACGCCAGGTTGCCCTCAAGCAACCTGGCGTTTCTATTCGCTTAGCCCTTCGCTTAGCCCTGATGGGGCATCAGAGACGGGTCGCCAGCAAAAGTCGGCTTTGTGCTGGATAATGCCGCTTCATCAGCGCTGATGCTTCCGGAGTTCGCTGCCCATACCCCTTCATTCGTCTTCGTCACCTGCTGATGCTGGGCATTCAGATCCTGCCCCATCGCCGCGATATGGGTCGTTTCCGTGCCACCGCTGTTGTCCGCCCAGGGGATGGTGGCGTCAGCCGCGCAGGCCACACCGGATAGGCACGTTGCAGCGACCAGCGCTGCGGTTAAAAAGCGTTTCATCTCACACCTCAACTATATCGTTAACTGCCTATAAGTTTATTGCGTGATTATTTTCAAAGTATGTATGAGGTGTAGCGGTTTATGAACGGAGACATAGTTCTAAACATCAGGCATAAAAAAAGCGGCTCCGGGAGCCGCTTATGCTTTTAGCCTGAAAGAAAAAGTTACTTTTTCTTCGCTTTGGCGTTTGGCAGATCGGTGATGCTGCCTTCGAAGACTTCTGCCGCCAGGCCAACAGACTCGTGCAGAGTCGGGTGAGCATGGATGGTCAGCGCGATGTCTTCAGCGTCACAGCCCATTTCGATAGCCAGACCGATTTCACCCAGCAGCTCGCCGCCGTTGGTGCCGACAATCGCGCCGCCGATAACACGGTGGGTCTCTTTGTCGAAGATCAGTTTGGTCATACCGTCTGCGCAGTCGGAAGCGATAGCACGGCCGGAAGCAGCCCACGGGAAGGTGGCGGTTTCGTAGCTGATGCCTTTCTCTTTCGCTTCTTTCTCAGTCAGACCAACCCATGCCACTTCTGGCTCGGTGTAGGCGATGGACGGGATCACTTTCGGATCGAAGTAGTGTTTCAGACCAGAGATAACTTCTGCGGCAACGTGACCTTCATGGACGCCTTTGTGCGCCAGCATCGGCTGACCGACGATATCGCCGATAGCAAAGATGTGCGGCACGTTGGTGCGCATTTGTTTGTCAACGCGGATGAAGCCACGATCGTCCACTTCCACGCCGGCTTTGCCTGCATCGAGGTTTTTGCCGTTCGGTACGCGACCGATAGCCACCAGCACGGCGTCGTAACGCTGTGCTTCAGCCGGCGCTTTTTTGCCTTCCATGGAAACGTAAATACCGTCTTCTTTCGCTTCAACGGCAGTCACTTTGGTTTCCAGCATCAGGTTGAATTTCTTGCTGATGCGTTTAGTGAAGACTTTCACCACGTCTTTATCGGCCGCCGGGATAACCTGGTCGAACATTTCAACCACGTCAATCTCTGAACCCAGCGCATGGTATACGGTACCCATTTCCAGACCGATGATACCGCCACCCATGACCAGCATGCGTTTCGGTACGGATTTCAGTTCCAGCGCGTCGGTGGAATCCCATACGCGCGGATCTTCATGCGGGATAAACGGCAGCTGAATCGGACGGGAGCCCGCCGCGATGATCGCGTTGTCGAAGTTGATCACGGTTTTACCGTTTTCGCCTTCCACTTCCAGGGTGTTGGCGCCGGTAAATTTACCCAGACCGTTAACCACTTTCACTTTACGGCCTTTGGCCATACCAGCCAGGCCGCCGGTCAGTTGAGTGATAACTTTTTCTTTCCAGGTGCGGATCTTGTCAATGTCGGTTTTCGGTTCGCCGAAAACGATGCCGTGATCGGCCAACGCTTTCGCTTCTTCGATAACTTTTGCCACGTGCAGCAGCGCTTTAGACGGGATACAACCTACGTTCAGACAAACACCACCGAGGGTGCTGTAACGTTCTACGATGACGGTTTCCAGACCTAAATCAGCGCAACGGAAGGCTGCAGAGTAACCTGCGGGGCCTGCCCCAAGTACCACGACCTGAGTTTTGATTTCAGTACTCATCATGACCTCTGTAATTTATATCCGGCGGGTCTGACGCTATTATTCTTACGCCCAAGTCCACCGGGACGTTCTATCCGCGTGTATTTTACAAAATTGTTAACAATTTTTAAACAACAAACGGCAAACGATTTTGTCCTTTGTTGCTGATAATCCCCAACAGCCTGAGGTTATCAGAAAAAAGCCGGCCGTCAGGCCGGCTTTTTCGATTACATCACCAGGCGGCGAATGTCGCTCAAGGTGTTGTTAATGATGGTAATGAAGCGGGCACCATCAGCACCGTCGATGACGCGGTGGTCGAAGGACAGAGAGATCGGCATCATCAGACGCGGAACGAACTCTTTACCATTCCATACCGGCTCCATCGCGGACTTAGACACGCCCAGGATGGCCACTTCCGGCGCGTTAACAATCGGCGCGAAGTGGGTGGTACCCAGGCCGCCGATGCTGGAGATGGTGAAGCAACCGCCCTGCATTTCGCCAGCCGTCAGCTTGCCATCGCGCGCTTTCTTCGAGATGGTGGTCAGTTCACGAGACAGCTCGGTGATGCTCTTCTTGTTCACGTCTTTGAAGACCGGAACCACCAGACCGTTCGGGGTATCAACCGCCACACCGATGTTGATGTATTTCTTCAGCGTCAGGCGCTGGCCATCTTCGGAGAGCGAGCTGTTGAAGCGCGGCATCTGCTCAAGCGCAGCGGCAACGGCTTTCATGATGAAGACCACTGGGGTGAATTTCACGTCCAGTTTACGCTTCTCAGCTTCGGCGTTCTGCTGCTTACGGAACGCTTCCAGATCGGTGATATCGGTTTTGTCGAAGTGGGTAACGTGCGGGATCATCACCCAGTTACGGCTCAGGTTAGCACCAGAGATTTTCTGGATACGGCCCAGTTCCACTTCTTCGATTTCACCAAACTTGCTGAAGTCAACCTTCGGCCATGGCAGCATGCCCGGGATACCGCCGCCAGCGGCAGCCGCCGGTGCGGATTCAGCGCGTTTAACCGCATCTTTCACATAAGCCTGAACGTCTTCGCGCAGGATACGACCTTTACGGCCGGTGCCTTTCACTTTCGCCAGGTTAACGCCGAACTCGCGCGCCAGGCGGCGAATCAGCGGCGTCGCGTGAACGTAAGCATCGTTTTCAGCGAATTCGGTTTTGCCTTCTGCTTTCGCAGCCGGTGCAGCGGCAGGCTTAGCAGCCTGAGCCGGTGCAGCAGCCGGTGCCGGAGCAGCAGCTTGAGCCGGAGCGGCGGCAGGCGCAGCGCCTTCCACTTCGAAGACCATGATCAGGGAACCGGTTTTGACTTTATCGCCGGTGCTGATTTTGATCTCTTTGACGGTGCCTGCGAACGGCGCCGGCACTTCCATAGAAGCTTTGTCGCCTTCGACGGTGATCAGGGACTGCTCGGCAGCCACTTTATCGCCGACTTTAACCATCACTTCAGTGACTTCAACTTCATCACCGCCGATGTCCGGGACGTTAACCTCTTTCGCGCCAGCGGCGGCAGCCGGTGCCGCGGCAGCCGGAGCGGCAGCTTGTGCCGGAGCCGCGGCAGGCGCAGCGCCCGCCACTTCGAAGATCATGATCAGGGAACCGGTGGACACTTTATCGCCGGTGTTGATTTTGATCTCTTTCACGGTACCCGCGAACGGCGCCGGCACTTCCATAGAGGCTTTATCGCCTTCTACGGTGATCAGGGATTGCTCAGCGGCGATGGTGTCGCCCACTTTAACCATGATCTCGGTGACTTCAACTTCATCGCCGCCGATATCCGGGACGTGAACTTCTTTCGCTGCCGCGGCAGCTGCTGGCGCAGCCGCAGCCGGAGCGGCTTCTTTCTTCTCTTCCTGCGCAGGTGCAGCGGCTGCTGCACCCTCGGCGGAATCGAAAATCATAATCAGTTTGCCAGTCTCGGTTTTGTCGCCGACGGAGACTTTAATCTCTTTCACGACGCCAGCCTGCGGAGACGGAACTTCCATAGAGGCTTTATCGCCTTCTACGGTGATCAGCGACTGTTCAGCTTCTACTTTGTCGCCAACTTTGACCAGGATCTCGGTGATTTCAACTTCATCAGCCCCGATGTCCGGTACTTTGATTTCGATAGCCATTATTCTTTTACCTCTTACGCCAGACGCGGGTTAACTTTTTCTGCATCGATGTCGAATTTAGCGATAGCGTCAGCCACCACTTTCTTATCGATTTCACCACGTTTAGCCAGTTCGCCCAGCGCCGCAACGACCACATAGGAAGCATCGACTTCGAAGTGGTGACGCAGGTTTTCACGGCTGTCGGAACGACCGAAGCCATCGGTACCCAGTACGCGGTAATCATCAGCCGGTACATAAGTACGAACCTGCTCGGCGAACAGTTTCATATAGTCAGTGGATGCCACGGCCGGAGCGTCGTTCATCACCTGAGCGATGTACGGCACGCGCGGGGTTTCCAGCGGGTGCAGCATATTCCAGCGTTCGCAATCCTGGCCATCACGCGCCAGTTCGGTGAAGGAGGTGACGCTATAGACGTCAGAGCCCACGCCGTAGTCTTTCGCCAGGATCTGCGCTGCTTCACGAACGTGACGCAGGATAGAACCGGAGCCCAGCAGCTGAACTTTACCTTTGCTACCTTCGATGGTTTCGAGTTTGTAGATACCTTTACGGATACCTTCCTCGGCGCCTTCCGGCATAGCCGGCATATGGTAGTTTTCGTTCAGCGTAGTGATGTAGTAGTAAACGTTCTCTTGCGCTTCGCCGTACATACGAACCAGACCGTCATGCATGATGACCGCCACTTCGTACGCGTAAGACGGGTCGTAGGAGATACAGTTCGGGATAGTCAGCGACTGAATATGGCTGTGGCCATCTTCGTGCTGCAGACCTTCGCCGTTCAGCGTCGTACGACCGGAAGTACCACCGATCAGGAAGCCGCGAGCCTGCTGGTCGCCTGCCTGCCAGCACAGGTCGCCGATACGCTGGAACCCGAACATCGAGTAGTAGATGTAGAACGGGATCATCGGCAGGTTGTTGGTGCTGTAAGAGGTCGCCGCAGCCAGCCAGGATGCGCCTGCGCCCAGCTCGTTGATCCCTTCCTGCAGAATCTGGCCTTTCTCGTCTTCTTTATAGTAGGCAACCTGCTCACGGTCCTGCGGGGTGTACTGCTGGCCGTTCGGGCTGTAAATACCGATCTGACGGAACAGACCTTCCATACCGAAAGTACGCGCTTCGTCGGCGATGATCGGCACGAGGCGGTCTTTGATGGATTTGTTCTTCAGCATCACGTTCAGGGCACGAACGAACGCGATAGTGGTAGAGATCTCTTTATTCTGCTCTTCCAGCAGCGGAGCGAAATCTTCCAGCGTCGGCAGCTCCAGCTTCTCAGAGAAGTTCGGCTGACGGCTCGGCAGATAGCCGTGCAGTTTCTGGCGCTGAGCGTGCAGATAGGTGTGCTCTTCGGAACCTTCCGGGAAGGTGACGTACGGCAGTTTTTCGAGATCGGCATCGGCAACCGGCACGTTGAAACGATCGCGGACGTAACGAACGCCGTCCATGTTCATTTTCTTAACCTGGTGGGCGATGTTTTTACCTTCAGCGGTGTCACCCATGCCGTAACCTTTAATGGTATGGGCGAGGATTACGGTCGCTTTGCCTTTGGTTTCCTGCGCTTTTTTCAGTGCAGCGTAAACTTTCTTCGGATCGTGGCCGCCGCGGTTCAGGGCCCAAATCTGCTCGTCAGTCCAGTCGGCAACCAGCGCTGCGGTCTCCGGATATTTACCGAAGAAGTGCTCGCGGACGTAAGCGCCGTCTTTGGATTTGAAGGTCTGGTAATCGCCGTCAACGGTTTCTTCCATCAGCTGAATCAGCTTACCGCTGGTGTCTTTACGCAGCAGCTCATCCCAACGACCGCCCCAGATAACCTTGATAACGTTCCAGCCAGCACCACCGAAGATGCCTTCCAGTTCGTTAATGATTTTGCCGTTACCCGTCACCGGGCCGTCAAGGCGCTGCAGATTACAGTTGATAACGAAGACCAGGTTGTCCAGCTTCTCACGGGTGGCGATGGTGATCGCGCCTTTAGATTCCGGCTCGTCCATCTCACCGTCGCCCAGGAAAGCATAAACGGTTTGTTTGGAGGTGTCTTTCAGACCACGGTGTTCCAGATATTTCAGGAACTTAGCCTGATAAATCGCCCCGATTGGGCCCAGGCCCATCGAAACGGTCGGGAACTGCCAGAATTCCGGCATCAGTTTCGGGTGCGGATAAGAGGACAGACCTTTACCGTGAACTTCCTGACGGAAATTGTTCATCTGCTCTTCAGTCAGACGACCTTCCAGGAAAGCACGCGCATATACGCCCGGAGAGATGTGACCCTGGAAGTAAACCAGGTCGCCGCCATCCTGCTCGTTGCGTGCACGGAAGAAGTGGTTGAAGCACACTTCGTAGAAGGTTGCGGAAGACTGGAAGGACGCCATGTGGCCGCCCAGTTCGAGATCTTTTTTCGATGCGCGCAGAACGGTCATGATGGCGTTCCAGCGGATCGCAGAACGGATACGACGTTCCAGATCCAGATTACCCGGGTATTCCGGTTCATCTTCAACGGCAATAGTGTTTACGTAACCGCCGGTCGATGCGCCAGCAGCCACTTTCACCCCGCCTTTGCGGGCTTCAGAAAGGAGTTGGTCAATAAGATACTGAGCACGCTCAACACCTTCTTCACGGATGACCGATTCGATCGCCTGTAGCCAGTCGCGAGTTTCGATCGGATCCACGTCATTTGGTAAACGTTCTGACATGGGGGGTATTCCTTATCTATCTAATCGTTGATTAATCTGGAACCTGTCCCATTGAACTCTTTGCTCTTCACGTTTGAACAACCAAAAATTCAATAAGACAGGTTCTGCGTTTAGTTGCCGCGCTCTAAAAATGGCGCTTAAGAACCGGAGTTCTCGTCCTTTCGTTGCTGTAAACGACGCAGTGAGCGTTCTCTACGACTCTGCTCACGGCTACGGTCCAGCAAAATTTCCTCAATGAACGCCAGGTGACGGTGCGACGCCTCACGCGCCTGCTCCGGCTCCCCGGCCATTATCGCCTCGAAAATGCGAGTACGATGGTTGCTGACCAACGGGAGCATTTCCCGGCGGGCATACAGCAATTCAAAGTTCTGACGAACGTTTTGTGCCAGCATCGGCTCCATACACCTTAGCAGATGGAGCAAAACCACATTGTGTGCCGCCTCGGTGACGGCGATTTGATACTGGACGACGGCGCCGGACTCAGCGTCCAGATCGCCCGACTGCTGAGCGCGTTCAATAGCCTGATGCAGCTCGCGGATACGATCGCGATCTTCATCATTGCTGCGCAGCGCCGCGTAATAAGCCGCGATGCCTTCCAGCGCGTGACGGGTCTCAAGCAGATCGAATTGGGATTCAGGGTGATCGGACAGCAGCTCGACCAGCGGATCGCTGAAGCTCTGCCACAGGCGGCTCTGAACAAACGTTCCACCTCCCTGACGACGAAGCAACAAGCCCTTGGCTTCGAGGCGTTGAATCGCCTCACGCAGCGAGGGGCGGGAAACGTCGAACTGTTTGGCCAGTTCGCGTTCGGGCGGAAGTTTTTCACCGGGGCGCAAGGTCCCCTCAAGGATCAGAAACTCCAGCTGCTGCTCTATCACATCGGATAATTTTGGTTGGCGGATTTTGCTGTAGGCCATATTCCCTGTCTCTGCCATTAGCCCGGAGTCAATTGGTCTTACCAATTTAAAGTTCGTAGCGCTAAAGTAACAAAGTATTCACCTTCTGTCCATACAGGTTTTGATTGAAATCAGTAAACCGCGGACATTTTAACAACCTTACAGAAATAACATTTCAGAAATGTAACCTTGCACAAATGTTACGTTTACTCACAAAGGGGTAGCGTTAACTTTATGGAAACGAAAAATTACGCTATCTGAACCGATTCAACTGCGCCATAAATGAATAAAAAATCAAATTAACAGAATAGATAACCACTCATGGGTAATGCGACGGAATAATACAGAATATGTCTATTGATGTCTTTTTAGACACATCGTCATCATCCCTTCATAAAGCAGGTGCATTCGGTCGCGCTTAACACTATTCTCCCTCAGACGAAAGGCCTTTTTCTGAATTACCGCACTGCCTTCCGTAAACAAAACAATACAGAAACGGAAGTCACTAAATACACAAACACAACAATATGTGCGCGACATCACTCAGATAAAACGAGGGCCATTTCGCCCAAATTTTCGCTGGCTATGCTTTCTGGCAGGGACAGCAGTGAAGCAGCAATCTGACGGATGACGTACACAAAAAATAACCACACACGAGGTTTCATATGGAAGGTCAACAGCACGGCGATCGGCTGAAGCGCGGCCTGAAAAACCGCCACATTCAGCTTATCGCGCTGGGCGGGGCTATCGGCACCGGCCTGTTTCTGGGGAGCGCGTCCGTCATTCAGTCCGCCGGCCCGGGTATCATTCTTGGTTACGCTATCGCCGGTTTTATCGCCTTTCTGATCATGCGTCAGTTGGGTGAAATGGTGGTGGAAGAGCCGGTAGCCGGTTCATTTAGCCACTTCGCGTATAAATACTGGGGCGGCTTTGCCGGCTTCGCTTCCGGCTGGAACTACTGGGTACTGTATGTCCTGGTGGCCATGGCGGAACTCACCGCCGTCGGCAAATACATCCAGTTCTGGTGGCCGGAAATCCCGACCTGGGCCTCGGCGGCCGTCTTCTTCATCGCTATCAACGCCATTAACCTGACCAACGTGAAAGTGTTCGGTGAAATGGAGTTCTGGTTCGCGATTATCAAAGTGGTCGCCGTAGTGGCGATGATCCTGTTCGGCGGCTGGCTGCTGTTCAGCGGCAACGGCGGCCCGCAGGCGACGGTTCGTAACCTGTGGGATCAGGGTGGCTTCCTGCCGCACGGCTTTACCGGACTGGTGATGATGATGGCGATCATCATGTTCTCCTTCGGCGGTCTGGAGCTGGTGGGGATCACCGCGGCGGAAGCAGATAATCCGGAGCAAAGCATTCCGAAAGCCACCAACCAGGTTATCTACCGTATTCTGATCTTCTATGTTGGTTCGCTGGCGGTACTGCTCTCCCTGCTGCCGTGGACCCGCGTCACCGCAGATACCAGTCCGTTCGTCCTGATCTTCCATGAGCTTGGCGATACGCTGGTGGCAAACGCTCTCAACGTCGTGGTGCTGACGGCGGCGCTGTCGGTTTATAACAGCTGCGTCTACTGCAACAGCCGTATGCTATTCGGCCTTGCGCAGCAGGGTAACGCGCCGAAAGCGCTGCTCAGCGTCGACAAACGCGGCGTACCGGTAAATACCATCCTCGTCTCTGCCCTGGTGACCGCGCTGTGCGTGCTGATCAACTATCTGGCGCCAGAATCCGCTTTCGGCCTGCTGATGGCGCTGGTGGTCTCGGCCCTGGTCATCAACTGGGCGATGATCAGCCTGGCGCACATTAAATTCCGTCGCGCCAAACAGCAGCAGGGCGTCACCACTCGCTTCCCTGCCCTCTTCTACCCGCTGGGTAACTGGGTGTGTCTGCTGTTTATGGCGGCAGTGCTGGTGATAATGCTGATGACCCCTGGGATGGCGATTTCCGTCTGGCTGATCCCGGTATGGGTTGCGGTGCTGGGCGTGGGTTATCTGTTTAAACAGAAAGCCGCCGCCGCCATAAAAGCACAATAATACATCTCATAAATACTTCTCTTTGCTCTGCGCCCCTCCCTGAATAACGGGCGCAGAGCATTGTTACCTGCTTCACACTTTCCCCTCCATAGCTGATATATCCATATCGTTAACGAGTTCCTGCAACGTATTTCCCTCGATAGCGGCCAATAATTCTCTCCATACTGCAACGGAGAGACCGCACATGGCAGACAATAGACTATCAATAAAGGAAAAGATTGGTTACGGGATGGGTGATGCCGGATGCAATATCATCTTTGGCGCCATCATGCTGTTTGTGAACTATTTTTATACCGATATCTTCGGTCTGGCGCCGGCGCTGGTCGGCGTACTGCTGCTGTCGGTGCGCGTCATCGATGCGGTGACCGACCCGATTATGGGCGCCCTTGCCGACCGTACCCGCAGTAAATATGGCCGCTTTCGTCCATGGTTACTGTGGATTGCCTTCCCCTACGCCCTGTTCAGCGTGCTGATGTTCACTACTCCTGAGTGGACCTATAACAGCAAAGTTATCTATGCGTTTATCACCTACTTTCTGCTGTCGGTAACCTATACCGCGATTAACATCCCCTACTGCTCGCTGGGAACGGTGATGACTGCTGATCCGAAAGAGCGCGTTGCCTGCCAGTCCTATCGTTTTGTGATGGTGGGTATCGCCACGCTGCTGCTGTCATTGACGCTGCTGCCAATGGCCGACTGGTTCGGCGGCGCCGATAAAGCGAAGGGCTACCAGATGGCGATGACCGTGCTGGCCTTTATCGGCATGTGTATGTTCCTGTTCTGCTTCGCTACCGTGCGTGAACGCATACACCCGGCGGTGCAGACGAATGATGAACTGAAAAAAGACCTCAAAGACGTGTGGAAAAATGACCAGTGGGTGCGCATCCTGCTGCTCACGCTGTGCAACGTCTGTCCGGGCTTTATCCGCATGGCCGCCACCATGTATTACGTCACCTGGGTGATGGGACAAAGCACCCATTTTGCTACCCTGTTTATCAGCCTCGGCGTGGTCGGGATGATGATTGGCAGCATGCTGGCGAAAGTCCTCACCGACCGCTGGTGCAAACTGCAGGTCTTCTTCTGGACCAACATCGCGCTGGCGATTTTCTCCTGCGCCTTCTACTTCTTTAATCCACACGCCACCACGCTGATTATGGTGCTCTACTTCCTGCTCAACATCCTGCACCAGATCCCCTCCCCGCTGCACTGGTCACTGATGTCCGACGTTGACGACTACGGCGAGTGGAAAACCGGCAAGCGCATCACCGGCATTAGCTTCTCCGGCAATCTGTTCTTCCTCAAGGTTGGCCTGGCGGTCGCCGGGGCAATGGTCGGTTTCCTGCTGTCATGGTACGGCTACGACGCCGGCGCCAAAGCACAAAGCGCCTCCGCCCTCAACGGCATCGTGCTGCTGTTCTCGGTCATCCCCGGCGTCGGCTATCTGATCACCGCCGGCGTGGTGCGCCTGCTCAAGGTTGACCGCACCCTGATGCGCCAGATTCAGAGCGATTTAGAGAAGCGCCGCAGCAACTACAGCGAGCTGAACGAATACCAGGAACTGAAAACCAGTGAACACGTAAGGAAAGCCTGATGAACAACTGGCCAAACCCCTTTATTGAACAGCGTGCAGACCCCTTTATCCTGCGCCATCTTAGCCACTACTACTTTATTGCCTCGGTGCCGGAATACGACCGGCTGGAGATCCGGCGCGCGGCCACCCTTGAAGGATTGCCCGAAGCTGAACCAGTGGTGGTCTGGCGCGCGCCGCAAAGCGGGCCGATGAGCCAGCTGATTTGGGCGCCGGAGCTGCATGAAATAGACGGTAAGTGGTATATCTATTTTGCCGCTACCCATACCCACGATCTGGATGCGCTGGGGATGTTCCAGCATCGCATGTTCGTTCTCGAGTGCGCCGACAGCGATCCGCTGACCGGTCGCTGGCAGGAAAAAGGCCAGGTGGTCACGCCTTTCGATACCTTCGCCCTCGATGCCACTACTTTTATCCATCAGGGCAAACGCTGGTATCTGTGGGCGCAAAAATCCCCGCATATCGAAGGCAACTCAAACCTGTATCTTGCTGAAATGGCCAACCCGTGGACGCTAAAAGGCGAGCCGGTCATGCTGAGCAAGCCGGAGTTCGACTGGGAGTGCCGGGGATTTAAGGTCAACGAAGGTCCTGCAGTGCTGGTGCATGGCGATAAGCTGTTCATCAGCTATTCCGCCAGCGCCACCGATGAAAACTACTGCATGGGGTTACTCTGGATCGATCTGCAGGCCGATCCGCTGCAGCCGACGAACTGGCATAAAGCCCCGCAGCCGGTCTTTCGTACCAGCTATGAAAACCGCCAGTATGGCCCAGGCCATAATAGTTTTACCCAAACGCCGGAAGGAGAAGATGTGCTGGTGTATCACGCGCGGAATTACACCGAGATAGAAGGCGATCCGCTGTATGACCCTAATCGCCATACGCGGTTAAAACTCGTCAACTGGAGGGAGGACGGGATGCCCGACTTCGGCATCCCGCCGGCGGATACGCTGTAGCGGTTCGCTATGACGCCCGCTGGCGCGGGTTCTGCAGGCCGGGTCAGGCGCAGCCGCCACCCGGCAACAAGCGTCCCGCTGGTGCGTGCATCGTGGCAGGCAAAGTGCGGACTCAGGTCGTTAAACCAGGGTGCCGTAAATCGTCAGCAGCGCCATGATCACCACCACCACCAGCGAGGTTTTCTTGGCCATCGATACTGCGGCTTTTGGCGTCGCCACTTTATCCACATGCGGTTCACGGGCCAGGGAATACTGCGCCAGGCGGGTCAATACCTGATACTGCGACGAATGGCGGTCGCCTAGCGAGGCAAACCACGCCGGAAGGGCTTTCTCACCATGCCCCACCAGGGCATAGACCACCCCCACCAGACGCACCGGCAGCCAGTCCACAATATGCAGGATTCCATCGATTCCGGACTGCAAACGGTGATGCGGCGTCTGGTAGCGCGCCAGCCACGTCTGCCAGGCCCGCAGTACGCTGTAAGCGATAAGCGTCAGAGGGCCCCACGCCCCACCCACGACAAACCAGAAAAGCGGCGCCAAATAGTAGCGATAGTTAATCCACAGCAGCGCATTTTGCAGTTCGCTAAGGTATTCACGCTCATCACAGCCCGGCGGTACGCCGTGAATCAGCGTCAGCTCGCTGGCCATGGCATCGCAGGCTCGACTGTCATTGCGCGACGCCGCTTTCAGATAGGCATGATAATGCAGCCGAACCTTGCCAGCCCCGATGCACAGCAGGCCCAGCAAGATCCAGAACACCAGCAATGGTATGTTAAATAGCTGTCCCTGCAGCAGGCGCTGAATGAGATACACCACCACGACAGCCACCACCGTCATCAGCAGCGTGCCCAGCAGCGAAAAATGTTTTATCCGGCGGAACACCACCTCCAGCCGATGATCAAGCTGCCAGTGTTCGCCCAGCTTAAACAGCCGTTCGGCGATAAGCACCAGCAGCGTCGTAAACAGCGTCATGATGTCTCCTTATCTGACGGCGCACTGAGTAGCGCCCGGAATTTTATCCAGTCAAAGGCCGGTCCTGGATCGGTTTTCCGCACGGGCGCGATATCGCAGTGGCCCGCGATGTTTTCGGCGATAGCCGGGTAAATCGTGATCAGTAGTTCCGTCACCGCCGCCAGCTGCTGGTACTGCGCATCGGTATACGCCAGGGTATCCGTGCCTTCCAGCTCAATGCCGATGGAAAAGTCATTGCAGCGTTCGCGCCCCTGATAGCAGGAGACCCCCGCATGCCACGCACGCTTATCGAAAGGTACATACTGCACGATTTCGCCATCACGGCGAATCAGACAATGTGCCGAAACGCGCAGATGAGCAATCTCGGCAAAGAAAGGATGCGCATGCGGATCCAGGGTGCCAGTGAACAGCGCATCAATCCACGGACCACCAAATTCACCCGGTGGCAGGCTAATGTTATGCACCACCAGTAAGGAAGGGGCTTCTTCATCCGGACGGCAGTCATGGTGCGGCGAGGGAACCCGACGCGCGCCGACCAGCCATCCCTCGTTCAACTGCATGCGGGATCTCCTTTCGCGAACTCATGCTTCCGGGCCACACGCCGGCCCAAAGGATGAAGTGTGTATGGTACTGAAACGTCGTTCAGGTTAGCATGTTTCCCACTTCTGAATCTTATCTATCTGGAGCTTTATCATGTCGCCTCGTCGTTACAACCCCGACCGCCGCCGTGACGTGCTGCTGGAACGTATTAATCTCGATATTACCGATGCTGTCGCACACTCCCTGCGGGAAGATTTGGGCGGCGAAGTCGACGCCAACAACGATATTAGCGCGCAATTATTGCCGCAGGATGCACGCTCCCATGCGGTGGTCATTACCCGCGAAGATGGCGTCTTCTGTGGCAAACGTTGGGTGGAAGAGGTCTTTATTCAGCTCGCCGGTGACGACGTGAACATCACCTGGCACGTGGCCGACGGCGATGCGGTCAAAGCCGATCAGCCGCTGTTTGAACTCGAAGGTCCGTCGCGTATTCTGCTCACCGGCGAACGCACGGCGCTGAACTTTGTGCAAACCCTCTCCGGCGTCGCCAGCGTCGTCCGCCGCTACGTCGACCTGCTGGCAGGGACCAAAACCCAACTCCTGGATACGCGTAAAACGCTGCCAGGGCTGCGTACTGCGCTAAAATACGCGGTACTCTGCGGCGGTGGCGCCAATCATCGACTGGGCCTGTTCGACGCTTTCCTGATTAAAGAAAACCATATCATCGCCTCCGGCTCGATCCGTCAGGCGGTAGAAAAGGCGTTCTGGCTACATCCTGATGTGCCGGTGGAAGTGGAAGTAGAAACCCTGGATGAGCTGGAGCAGGCGTTAAAAGCCGGGGCCGATATCATTATGCTCGATAACTTCACCACCGATCTGATGCGCGAGGCGGTGAAAATCACCGCAGGCCAGGCGTCGCTGGAGGTCTCCGGTAACGTCACCTTTGACACCATCCGCGAATTTGCCGACACCGGCGTCGACTATATCTCTGTCGGTGCCCTGACCAAACATGTGCAGGCGCTCGACCTGTCGATGCGTTTTCGCTAAGCAATTGGCCTTCACGCCTCCGGGCGTGAGGGCCTGAATTTGCGAGCCGACTCGCAGCCGTTCATGCCCACCATGTAATCAAAGTAAAAACCCTGGAATCTGGTTTCCCGGATCGTTTTCGCCTCCTCGCCTGGTATCCCGAATCCCGTCACAGTGCTCCTGTCACAACAAGGAGCAACTTATGGATAAACAACGTGGTTTCACCCTGATTGAACTGATGGTGGTCATTGGGATCATCGCTATTCTCAGCGCCATTGGCATCCCGGCCTACCAGAACTACCTGCGTAAAGCCGCCCTCACCGACCTGCTACAGACCTTTGTCCCCTATCGGACGGCCATCGAACTTTGCGCGCTCGATCATGGCGGCCTGACGGTATGTGACGGCGGCAGCAACGGCATTCCCTCGCCGACAACCACGCGCTACCTCTCCGCCATGAGCGTGGCCAAAGGGGTCGTCACCCTCACCGGCCAGGAAAGCCTGAACGGACTGGGCGTCACTCTGACGCCGACCTGGGATAACGCCGAGGGCGTCACTGGCTGGCAGCGCGTCTGCACCATCACCGGCAACAGCGCCCTTCAGCAGGCCTGCGAAGACGTCTTCCGGGTGAAGTAAGGGCAAACACATGAAAACAGAACAACTGATCCCTCTCTGCCGCCGCTATCACGCCATGCTGCTGCATAGCGACGAGCAGACAATAGCCATTGCGGTGGTCGATACCCCACCGGCGGAACTGATGGAGGCGCTGCGCTTCGCGACGCAAAAGCGAATCGATATTGAATGCTGGAGCCAGGAACAGATGGACAAGCGTCTGCAGGCCCAGGAAAAGCAGGCGCAACTGGCGCAAAATGCGGGGCCAGAGAATATTGCCGAACGGGTCAACCAGATCCTCGAACAGGCTCTGCGTCAGCGGGCGTCCGATATTCATATCGAACCCACGGAAACGCATTTACGCATCCGCCTGCGGGTCGATGGCGTCCTTCACGCCCTGCCGTTGCTGGCCCCCGAGCTGGCCGCACCGGTTATCGCGCGACTCAAGGTGATGGCCAGTCTGGATATCGCCGAGCATCGTTTACCACAGGATGGTCAGTTCGCGCTGAACCTCGGCGGACGACCGCTCTCCTTTCGCATCGCCACTCTGCCCTGCCGCTATGGCGAAAAAATTGTCCTGCGTCTTCTGCATCAGGTTGACCAGGCCCTGGATCTGGAGGCCCTCGGGCTCTCCTCTTCCCAGCTGGCGGCCTTTCGCCAGGCGCTGAATCAGCCGCAGGGTCTACTGCTGGTCACCGGCCCGACCGGAAGCGGTAAAACGGTGACCCTCTACAGCGCCCTCCAGGCCAGAAACCGGGAGCAAGTGAACATCTGTAGCGTTGAGGATCCGCTGGAGATCCCCATCGCCGGGATGAATCAGACGCAAATTAATCCGCATTCCGGACTCACCTTTCACAGCGTACTTCGTGCCCTGTTACGCCAGGATCCGGATATTGTCATGGTGGGCGAGATCCGCGATGCCGAGACCGCTGAAATCGCGCTCAAAGCCGCTCAGACCGGCCACCTGGTGCTTTCCACCCTGCACACCAACTCCACCAGCGAAACCCTTACTCGCCTGCAGCAAATGGGCATTGCCCGTTGGATGATATCTTCAGCGCTCTCGCTGGTTATCGCCCAGCGCCTGGTCCGCAAGCTGTGCCCCCACTGTCGGCGCAATGTCGGTAGCGCCGCCGACCTGCCGCACAGCCTGTGGCCGCGCCCGCTGCCGCGCTGGCAGGCGGCTGGCTGCGAACACTGTTATCACGGGTATCACGGCAGGCTGGCGCTATTTGAGGTCATGCCTGTCACCCCCGGGTTACGCCAGGGAATAGTCCAGGGGCTGAATGCCATTGAGATTGAATCTCTGGCGCGAGCCGCGGGGATGATGACGCTTTTTGAAAGCGGCTGTCAGGCTATCGAACAAGGGCTGACCAGCCTTGAAGAGGTGGTGCGGGTGCTGGGGATCCCCCATGGCGACTAAACGTCTCTGGCGCTGGCGCGGTATCGATGCGCACGGCGCCCCGAGCCAGGGGATGCTATGGCAAACCAGTCGTCTGGAGGTGCTGCATCACCTGCAGCAGCAGCACGTCATGCCGCTGGCCGTGCGCCGCTGTGCAGTGAAGTTGAGCCTCTGGCACCCTCGCTACAGCAGCGAAACGATCCGTCAGCTCGCCACCTTGCTGCAGGCCGGCCTGCCGCTGGCGGACGGTTTATCGCTACTGGCGCAGCAGCAACCGCACGCCCAGTGGCAAGCCCTGCTTGAGGCTCTGGGCCGCGAGCTGGCTCAGGGTGTAGCTTTCTCTACCGCGCTGGCGCAGTGGCCGCAAGCCTTTCCGCCACTTTATCTGGCGATGATTAGCACCGGCGAACTGACAGGCAAGCTTGATATCTGCTGCCTGCAGCTGGCCAACCAACAGCAGGAGCAGCAGAGGCTCGCCGGCAAGGTCAAAAAAGCGCTGCGTTACCCGCTGATTGTGCTCGCCCTGGCGCTGCTGGTGGTGCTGGGAATGCTCTATTTTGTCCTGCCCGAGTTCACCGCCATCTACCAGACGTTCAGTACGCCGCTGCCGCTGTTGACGAGGATGGTCGTTGCGGCAGGCGACATGCTCAGTCGCGGCTGGCCGCTACTGCTGGCCCTTTTCCTGAGCCCGCTGCTGCTCAACCAGCTGGTCCGGCGGCGTAGCGACTGGTTGCTGCGTCGCCAGCGGCTGCTGAACGCGCTCCCTCTCATCGGCCCCCTGATCGGCGGCCAACAGCTGAGCCTGATCTTCACCGTCCTGGCGTTAACCCAAAGCGCCGGTATTAGCTTTCTGCAGGGTTTGCAAAGTGTGGAAGCAACTCTGTCGTGCCCGCTCTGGCGCCAGCGCCTGGCGCAAGCCCGTACGCTGATAGCCCAGGGGGAACCGATTTGGCAGGCGTTAAGCCGGTGCGGCGGTTTCACTCCGCTGTGCCTGCAGCTCATCCGTACGGGTGAAAGCGCGGGGGCGCTGGATCAGATGCTGGAAAATCTGGCGCGCCATCATCGAGAGCAAACGCATCAGCGAGCCGACAGTCTGGCTGCGCATCTCGAACCCCTCATGCTGGTGATAACCGGCTCACTGGTCGGCATCCTGGTGGTGGCGATGTATTTGCCCATTTTTCATCTGGGCGATGCCATTGGTGGGGCGGGAGGGTGAGAAACGCTGGCGCAGCACAGGCGCCAGCGAAGCCGATTACAGGCTATTGAATATCCGGTTCTCTTGTTCCTGAACGCGGATAAAGGTCGTCCGTTTGGTCAGCTCTTTCAGACGCGAAGCGCCAACATAGGTGCAGGCTGAACGCAGGCCGCCAAGGATATCGCGAGCAGTATTGTCCACCGGGCCACGCAGCGGCAGCTTAACGGTTTTCCCTTCCGCCGCGCGGTATTTCGCGACACCGCCCACATGGCGCGTCATCGCCGACTCGGAGCTCATGCCATAGAACAGCATGAATTTTTCCCCGTTCTCTTCAACGATAGTTCCGCCGCTCTCTTCATGGCCCGCCAGCATGCCGCCGAGCATCACGAAATCGGCGCCGCCGCCGAAAGCTTTCGCCACATCGCCCGGCATGGTGCATCCGCCGTCGCTAATGATCTGGCCGCCCAGGCCATGTGCCGCATCAGCGCACTCGATCACGGCGGAGAGCTGCGGATAGCCGACGCCAGTTTTGACGCGGGTAGTGCAGACGGAACCTGGGCCAATCCCGACTTTCACAATATCGGCGCCGGAGAGGATCAGCTCTTCGCACATTTCACCGGTGACCACGTTCCCGGCGATAATGGTTTTCTGCGGCCAGGCTTCACGGGCTTTCGCCACAAACTGCACAAAGTGCTCAGAGTAGCCGTTAGCCACATCGATGCACACAAAGTTCAGCTGCGGATTCTGAGAGAGGATCTGTTGGGTCTTTTCGAAATCGGCATCGGAAGTGCCGGTGGAAACCATCACATGCTTGAGGACGTCTGCGGATGCGCCCTGTACAAACGCCTGCCATTCCTCAACGGTGTAGTGCTTGTGTACCGCAGTCAGAATACCAAAAGTGGCCAGCGCTTTCGCCATACTGAAGGTGCCGACGGTATCCATGTTGGCCGCAATAATTGGCACACCGGACCAGGTCTGGCCTGAATGTTTAAAAGTGAATTCACGTTCCAGCTCAACATCAGAACGGCTTTTGAGAGTAGAGCGTTTCGGGCGGATAAGAACGTCTTTGAAACCAAGCTTCAGATCTTCTTCAATACGCATGTGCGAATTCCTGGGGTTAATTGCATTATTGTGAGAGCACAACTCCAGTGACGTTATCATACGCACGAATCAGGCCTGCGCAAGACTGCGATTTTCACTTTTTTTACGCTACAATCGTATAAATTTACCTGGTGAATGGAGAAAAAAGCACTTATGCCTTTCCTCGCCAGCGTATTATTTTTAACCATTTGATTTGCTTGATTAAAAGAAACAGAATAGTGGGCGGCGATCCCGGTTGACACGTGACTATCACGATATGATCACTATCACCTCTCCGACGTGCGGCCAGTCATCGCTGTCTGAATGCAAAAAATACGAGCAATCCGTTTCAGGGTCAGAAGATATGGGGTACACAGTCGCGTTAACAGGTGGGATCGGCAGCGGTAAAAGCACTGTCGCCGACGCCTTCGCGCAGCTCGGGGTTAACGTTGTTGATGCCGATGTTATCGCCCGCCAGGTGGTCGAACCTGGCACCCCAGCGCTTCAGGCCATCGCCAGCCACTTTGGGTCGCAGATGATTGCCCCCGACGGCACGCTGAACCGCCGCCTGTTGCGGGAAAAAATTTTTGCTCACGTGGAGGATAAAGCCTGGCTTAACGCGCTGTTACATCCGCTGATCCAGCAGGAAACGCGCCGCCAGATGCAGGCTGCTACCTCCCCTTATCTCCTCTGGGTCGTACCTTTGCTGGTCGAAAACCGCCTGTCCGGCCAGGCCGATCGCGTACTGGTCGTCGATGTGCCAAAAGAAACGCAGATCGAACGCACCATGCTGCGTGACAAGGTCAGCCGCGAACATGCTGAACATATTCTTGCCGCTCAGGCCACGCGCGAGCAGCGCCTGGCAGTCGCGGACGATGTTATTGAAAACACTGGCACGCCGAATGCAGTGGCATCGGATGTTGCCCGCCTGCACGAAAAGTATTTAACGCTGGCATCGCAGGCCGCCTCACAGGAAAACTCGTAATGCATACCCCCGTTCTGTTTGAACATCCTCTTAATGAGAAAATGCGTACCTGGCTGCGCATCGAATTTCTGATCCAGCAGATGGCTTTCCATCCGATGATTGCCACTCATGCCGATGCGCTCCATTTTTTCCGTAACGCCGGCGATCTCCTGGATGTGCTGGAGCGTGGCGAGGTGCGTACCGACCTGGTTAAAGAACTGGAGCGCCAGCAGCGCAAGCTCCAGTCCTGGGCAGAAGTGCCGGGCGTCGATCAGGAGCGTATTAACGAGCTGCGCCAGCAACTGAAACAGTCCTCCAGCACCCTGATGGCCGCGCCGCGTATTGGTCAGTTTCTGCGGGAAGATCGCCTGATTGCGCTGGTGCGTCAGCGCCTGAGTATTCCAGGCGGCTGCTGCAGCTTCGATTTACCGACCCTGCATATCTGGCTCCATATGCCACAGGCGCATCGGGACGAGCAGGCGGCCAGCTGGCTTACCAGCCTCGATCCGCTGGTACAGTCCCTGAACCTGATCCTCGACCTGATCCGTAACTCTGCGCCGTTTCGTAAACAGACCAGCCTCAATGGTTTTTACCAGGATAATGGCGATGATGCTGACCTGCTACGCCTGCGCCTCGATCTGGCTCACCAGCTGTATCCGCAGATCTCCGGCCATAAGAGCCGTTTCGCCATCCGCTTCATGCCGCTGGATAGTGAGTATGGGATCGTGCCGGAGCGCTTTGATTTTGAACTGGCCTGCTGCTAAGGAGATAACATGTCTGAAGAGACCATCGTCAACTGCCCGACCTGCGGCAAAAACGTGGTGTGGGGCGAGCAGAGTCCCTTTCGTCCATTCTGCAGCAAGCGCTGTCAGCTGATCGACCTGGGAGAATGGGCCGCAGAAGAGAAGCGTATCCCCAGCGCGGGCGATCTCTCCGACAGCGATGAATGGAGTGAACAGCAGCCCTGATTTACCGACATGCTAACCCGATAATTATCGGGTTAGCATCGTAGCCTGATGCTCAGCCCTGGGCGATGAGTTTGCTGATAACCGGTTCATTCGCCGGGGGGAACGCCTCTGGATCCAGTGTTTGTCCCGCCATCCACCGCCCCGGCTGCCCCTCTTTCCCCCATGGCTCACCTTGCCAACTTTCCACGAGGAAAAACCACAGCGTAATATGGCGGTCGGGGAACTGATATTCCAGCTTATCAAATAGCGTTGCAGACCTTACCGTAATCCCAACCTCTTCCTGCAGCTCGCGAATCAGTGCCTGCTCCGGCGTCTCATCAGATTCAATCTTCCCTCCCGGGAACTCCAGCTTATTCGCCATATGGGCATCAGCGGCGCGCTGGGTAATAAAGATTTCGCCTTGCGGATTGCGAATTATCCCGACGGCGATTTGCAGTTTTTTCATTGAATCAGCTCCATAAAAAAGGCGCAGAATTCTGCGCCTTTGTTTTTTTATCAGGCCTTAGCTCAGACGGCCGTGGCACTGTTTGTACTTTTTACCAGAACCGCACGGACAGGGATCGTTACGCCCCACTTTACGCTCGCCGGTTTGTGCCGCCAGATCCTCGGCTGCGGCCTCATCATCGCTCTGATGACTGAGCTGCTGCATCTGCGCCAGGCGCTCGGCCTCTTCACGACGCTGCTGCTCCATCGCTTCAACTTCTTCCGGCATCCGCACCTGAACTTTGCTCAGGGTGCTGATCACTTCATACTTCAGTGACTCCAGCATCGCAGCAAACATAGAGAACGATTCGCGCTTGTACTCCTGCTTCGGATCTTTCTGCGCATAGCCGCGCAGATGGATACCCTGGCGCAGGTAGTCCATCGCCGCCAGATGCTCTTTCCACAGGGAGTCCAGGGTCTGCAGCATCACACCTTTCTCGAAGTGGCGCATCATCTCGGCGCCGACCACTTCTTCTTTACGCTGGTAGGTTTCTACCGCGCTCTGCAGAATACGTTCACGCAGGGTCTCTTCATGCAGCTCCGGCTCTTTATCCAGCCACTCTTTGATCGGCAGATCGAGGTCGAAGTCGTTTTTCAGACGCTCCTGCAGGCCTTCAATATCCCACATCTCTTCCAGTGACTGCGGCGGAATATGCGCATCGATAGTCGCTTTAAAGACATCTTCGCGGATGCTGTTGATGGTTTCGCTGACATCAGACACGTCCAGCAGTTCGTTACGCTGAGTGTAGATCGCGCGGCGCTGGTCGTTGGCCACATCATCATATTCCAGCAGCTGCTTACGAATATCAAAGTTACGGCTTTCCACTTTACGCTGGGCGTTGGCGATAGCCTTAGTCACCCATGGGTGCTCGATGGCTTCACCCGGTTTCATCCCCAGTTTGCGCATCATGCCGGACACACGATCGGAGGCGAAGATACGCATCAGGGCATCTTCCATCGACAGGTAGAAGCGGGAAGAACCGGCATCACCCTGACGACCCGCACGGCCACGCAGCTGGTTATCGATACGGCGTGATTCATGACGCTCAGTACCGATGATGTGCAGACCGCCTGCGGCCAGAACCGCATCATGGCGCACCTGCCAGTCCGCTTTGATTTTTTCAATCTGTTCCGGCGTCGGATTTTCCAGCGCGGCGACTTCCGCCTGCCAGCTACCGCCGAGCATAATATCGGTACCACGACCCGCCATGTTGGTGGCAATGGTCACCGCGGCAGGGTAACCCGCCTGAGCAACGATATCCGCTTCGCTGGCGTGGAACTTGGCGTTCAGGACGTTGTGCTTAATGCCGGCTTTGGTCAGCTCGCGCGAAACCACTTCGGATTTTTCGATCGAGATAGTACCGACCAGCACCGGCTGACCAGCAGCGGTACGATCTTTAATATCTTCGATTATCGCCTGAATTTTTTCCGCTTCGGTCATATAGACCAGATCCGCCATGTCCTTACGGATCATCGGACGGTTGGTCGGCACGACAACGGTATCCAGCTTATAGATAGAGCTGAATTCGAAGGCTTCGGTATCCGCTGTACCGGTCATCCCCGCCAGTTTCTCGTACAGGCGGAAGTAGTTCTGGAAGGTGATAGAGGCCAGCGTCTGGTTCTCGTTCTGGATCTCCACGCCTTCTTTGGCTTCAACCGCCTGGTGCAGACCATCGGACCAGCGGCGGCCTTGCATCGTACGGCCAGTGTGCTCATCGACGATGATAACTTCGCCATCTTTAACGATGTAGTCAACGTCGCGGGTGAACAACGCATGGGCACGCAGCGCGGCGGTCACGTGGTGCATCAGCATGATGTTGGTCGGGGAGTACAGCGACTCACCTTCTTCCATAATGCCTTCCTGGACCAGCAGCTCTTCGATCAGTACCAGACCGCGTTCGGTCAGGTTAACCTGGCGGGCTTTCTCATCAACGGAGAAGTGGCCTTCACCGGTGAAGGTATCCGAATCCTCTTTTTCCTGACGGATCAGGTGCGGGATGATTTTGTTTACCTTGCGGTACATTTCAGAGCTGTCTTCCGCCGGGCCGGAGATGATCAGCGGGGTACGCGCTTCGTCGATCAGGATGGAGTCCACCTCATCCACCAGCGCATAGTGCAGTTTACGTTGAACGCGCTCTTCCGGGCTGAAGGCCATGTTGTCGCGCAGGTAGTCGAAGCCGTATTCGTTGTTGGTGCCGTAGGTAATATCGGCAGCGTAGGCTTCACGCTTCGCCGGCGCTGGCAGACCGGACATATTGATGCCCACGCTCATGCCAAGGAATTCGAACAGCGGACGGTTGTTTTCGGCGTCACGCTGCGCCAGGTAGTCGTTGACGGTGACCACGTGAACGCCTTTACCGGTCAACGCGTTGAGATACGCTGGCAGGGTCGCAGTCAGGGTTTTACCTTCACCGGTACGCATCTCGGCGATACAGCGATCGTTAAGCACCATACCGCCCAGCAGCTGGACGTCGAAGTGGCGCATGCCGAACACGCGCTTACTGGCTTCACGAACGACGGCAAAGGCTTCCGGGATCAGGTTTTCCAGCACTTCGCCTTTTTCCAGGCGCGCGCGGAATTCAGCAGTTTTCGCTTTCAGCTCGTCATCAGAAAGTTTTTCCATCGCCGGTTCCATACCGTTGATGATATTGACAACTTTGCGCATACGACGCAGCGTACGGTCGTTACGGCTGCCGAAAACCTTGGTTAACATTTTAATAAGCATAATAAAATCTCAAACGCCCCGCGGTGCGGAGTCACAAAAAATAGGATGGTCCGTGGTTATTTTCAGCTGAGACGTTGAGGCCCTGCGCGGATCCCCGCCACCTGGCTAATCCAGGCACTCACGCGGAACGCAGAATATGAGGAAGGGATGTAAGCCACCTGGCGGATCACCACCGGCGGCGTACTGTCCTGGGTCAGCAGCGCGCTGAGCGTATCGAGCAGCGCCAGATGCTGGGCCTGCAGCGGGGACGACTCTTCCGCCACCGGCAATGCCTGCGGCGCCATCGCGAAGGAGAGATGACGAATGACGGTGCGAATGGCGTGCTGATGCCAGTAGTCGACGGTAAAGTTTGGCCGACGATTGCTCTCCAGCAGCGCCAGCTGGGAGAAATTGACTTTGCTCGGATTGTGGTTGCTGGCCGTCGCCTTCGCCGGCGTCGCGGTTTCATGGCTGTTGCTAAGCGCGGGCAGGCCAAAGCTGGCCGCGACCATCCCCAACAGGAGATGCGGCCAAAAATACCGTCTGCCAAACTGTCGCCAGCGCGTCAGCAATCCACTCACTTTTATTACCTTTCGTTGGTATACCCGTTATCGTTCAGGCTGCCTCTTAATTAGCGTTTTTTGCAGGACACCCTGACATCCACGGGGTAAAGCAACCCGGAGAAATAGTTTTGCGCTCAAATACTAACATTATTACCGCGCTGAGGCAGCATGAATGAAGGCGATTGCCCGGGGAAAACGCTTAATAAAACAGCGAACGCACGCTAATTATTGCCCGGCAATCACTGCGAAAAATAACTGGAAGGGGTTATAAAAGAAAAACGACTGGTTCCCTGGTCGGAGAGAGTACCAGGTTACCAGTCGAATTTACTGAATGGTCAGGCTTACGCCAGAACCATCGACGGTGCGCGGAACGCCATAGGCAGTTTTGCGTCGTCTTCGAAGGTCACATACTCCCAGGCTTCCTGTTTTGCCAGGACCGCCTGCAGCAGTTTGTTATTCAACGCGTGACCCGATTTGTACGCCGTGAATGCGCCGATAATGTTGTGACCACACATAAACAGGTCACCGATCGCATCCAGCATTTTGTGGCGAACAAATTCGTCTTCAAAGCGCAGACCGTCTTCGTTCAGTACGCGATAATCGTCAACAACGATGGCACAATCGAAGCTGCCGCCCAGGCACAGGCCGCGGGACTGCAGATATTCGATATCGCGCATGAAACCGAAGGTACGCGCACGGCTAATCTGACGCATGAACGCATCGGCCGAGAAGTTCAGCGTATAGCGCTGGGTGCTGGCATCAATCGCCGGATGGTTAAAATCGATGGTGAAATCCAGCGAAAAACCATTGTACGGTTTGAATTCAGCCCATTTGTCGCCATCTTCGACGCGAACAGTCTCTTTGATACGGACAAATTTCTTGGCGCAGTTCAGTTCATCGATGCCGGCGTCCAGCAACAGATAAACGAACGGAGCCGCACTACCGTCCATAATCGGGATTTCCGGTGCATCGACTTCAACAATAATGTTGTCGATACCCAGGCCAGCCAATGCGGCGTTCAGGTGTTCAACCGTAGAAATCCGCACGTCATGCTCATTAACCAGGCAAGTACAGAGCATGGTATCACGCACAGATTTGGCATCAGCCGGAAAATCTACCGGTGGATTCAAGTCGGTGCGACGATAGATGACCCCGGTATTTGCCGGCGCAGGGCGTAACGTCAGTGTGACTTTCTTGCCGGTATGCAAACCGACACCAGTCGCCTGAACGATACGTTTAAGAGTCCTTTGTTTGATCATCGTATAATCTCGCCAATTTACCTATCCAACCGAAGTGTACACCACTATCGGGAGGCCAGTTTAGCACAAAGAGCGCAGATGCCCAACTTCCAGTCGATTCTTAATCGGCTTGCTTACGCAGGAAGGCTGGGATATCCAGATAATCCGGCTCTTTCGCGGTTTGCGGCGTATTGTCGTTCACCACTTTTGCTGCCGGCTTCTGCTCTTGCGTCAGCGGCGACATGCCGTGCTGCTGGTAGCGATCCATCACCGGCTGCTGAACCTGTTTGTTGGTCACCAGGGTAATTTCCGGACGCTTGTCCATGCCGATACCGGTCGCCACCACGGTCACGCGCAGCTCGTCGTTCATATCCGGGTCCAGAGAGGTACCGATAACCACGGTCGCGTTATCCGACGCAAAGGCACGGATGGTGTTACCCACGGTTTCGAACTCATCCAGACGCAGGTCGAAGCCCGCAGTGATGTTAACCAGTACGCCGCGCGCGCCGGACAGGTCGATATCTTCCAGCAGCGGAGAAGAGATAGCCATTTCAGCCGCTTCTTCCGCACGGTCTTCACCACTCGCCACGCCGGAGCCCATCATCGCGTAGCCCATTTCTGACATCACGGTACGGACGTCCGCGAAGTCGACGTTCATCAGGCCCGGACGCGTAATCAGTTCGGCGATACCCTGCACCGCGCCTTTCAGTACATCGTTTGCCGCGCCGAACGCGTCGAGCAGAGAAATACCACGGCCGAGTACTTTCAGCAGCTTGTCGTTCGGGATGGTGATCAGTGAGTCAACGTGCTTGGACAGCTCGGTGATCCCCTGCTCAGCAAACGCCATGCGCTTCTTGCCTTCAAAATTAAACGGCTTCGTGACCACCGCAACGGTGAGGATACCCAGATCCTTCGCCACTTCCGCAACCACTGGCGCCGCACCGGTACCGGTACCGCCGCCCATGCCAGCCGCGATAAACACCATGTCTGCGCCATCAAGGGCCGCACGCAGCGCTTCGCGGTCTTCGTCCGCCGCATTACGGCCGACTTCCGGGTTCGCGCCAGCGCCCAGACCTTTGGTAATACCGCTACCGATCTGGATAGTCTGGCCAACAGCCGTTTTACGCAGCGCCTGCGCATCGGTGTTCACCGCGAAGAATTCAACACCCTCAATGCGCTCGCGCACCATGTGTTCAACGGCGTTACCGCCGCCACCACCGACGCCGATGACTTTAATCACCGCGTCGTTGGTCAGTTCCATAGGTTCAAACATAGTTTCTCTCCGTCTTGTGCCTGTCGCCTGAGAACGCTAATTGTCTGCGTTCTCTTAAAAAATTAAAACTCTTTTCGCAGCCAGCTGTTGAGTCGTTTAATCCACGAGCCCACTGACGCCGTCACGCGTTTTTCGACTTCCGCTTCACCACTCAAATGTGACTCTTTGCCGTAGTGCAGCAGCCCAACCGCCGTCGAATAATACGGCTCCTGGGCGTAATCCGTTAAACCGGTGATGTTCAGCGGCGCGCCAATACGCACCTGGGTATGGAAAACCCGCTGCGCACAGGCCGCCAGGCCTTCAATTTGCGCCGCGCCGCCGGTTAACACAATCCCTGCCGCCAGATGATGTTTGACACCCTGCTGGCGGAGCTGTTCCTGCAGCTGCAGGATCTCTTCGTTGACCAGATTAAGCAGCTCGGTATAGCGCGGTTCAATCACCTCTGCCAGCGTCTGACGCTGCAGGCTGCGCGGCGGACGTCCGCCTACGCTCGGGACTTCGACGTTTTCGTCTTTACCGACGATGGAACCTAATGCGCAACCGTGACGAACCTTAATTGCTTCGGCATCGCTCGGCGGCGTACCAAAGGCATAGGCGATATCGCTGGTCACCACGTTCCCGGCATACGGGATCACTTTGGTATGACGCAGCGCGCCGCCGGTATAGACGGCGATATCCATTGTACCACCACCGATGTCCACGACGCAGACGCCCAGCTCACGTTCGTCTTCTGTTAATACCGAATAACTGGCCGCTAACCCGGCGAAAATAAGTTGGTCAACTTTCAGACCGCAACGTTCCACCGCTTTAACAATGTTTTTCGCCATATCGTTATGGCAGGTAATCAGATGCACCTTCGCCTGCATACGCACACCAGACAGCCCTACCGGATTTTTAATCCCTTCCTGGTAGTCGATGGCATATTCCTGCGGAATGACGTGCAGGACGCGATGTTCATCGCGGACGCGAACCGACTTCGCGGTGTGGACCACGTTCTCAACGTCATCCAGCGTCACTTCTTCTTCCGAAATCGGTACCATCCCGATTTCATTCTGACAGCTTATATGTTTACCCGAAAGTGCCAAATAAACTGATGAAATCTGGCAATCCGCCATCAGTTCGGCCTGGTCGATGGCGCGCTGTACGCATTTCACCACCGACTCGAGGTCGTTCACACCGCCTTTATCCATACCACGTGATGGGCAACTGCCCACGCCGATGATATTAATCATGCCGTCGGGCAGAACTTCCCCTACTAAAGCGGCCACCTTAGCGGTGCCAATCTCCAGTCCAACTACCAGTTTTCTGTCCGTCGCCTTGATCATTGTTGTTCTGCCTGTGCCTGATTCTGTTGTTGATTAGTTTCCTCTGCGGGAGCAGGTACCCAGCCCACTGCCGCACCCGAGTCATAACGCAAATCAACGTAGCTAATCCGTTTGCCGTCGGTCTGCGCCTGCTGCTGAAGAACCGGGTAGAGTTCCATAAAGCGCTGAAGCCGTTTCATGGTATCGCCACGGCCAAGGTTGAGCTTAATGTCATTATTAAGCGTCAACTGCCAGGAGCGACGGGCGGTCATCGCCGCCACTTTCAACGTGAATTTATCCTTTGCCAGCACCTGCCCCATGTCACGATACCCTTGCAGCACTTCGTTCTCACTGCCTTCCGGGCCGTATAACATCGGTAAATTCTGTTTACTGGTGCGATCCGCCGGTACGCTGAAGGCATTTCCTTCTGCATCCACCATATGTTGATCATTCCAGCGCGCAATCGGCACATATTCAACCAGATGAATCTTCAATTCATCGGGCCACTGCTTACGGACGCTCGCCTGCTTAATCCACGGCAAGCGTTCAATTTGACTCTGAATGATGTTCACATCCTGAGTCATAAAAGTACCTGGTGAACCCAACGCCAGAATCGCCTGGCGGATGTCATCATTGCGCGTATAGTGACGCTCGCCGGTCACCACCATCTTCGACAGCGGCAAGCGCTGCGCATCTTCCATCCAGCCAAGAACCATCCACCCGCTGACCAGCACGGTAAACAGCACCGCCAGCAGGAAAACGATCCCTGCCAGCCGCGTTCCATTACTCCGACGCGAAGAAGAAACGTCCTCTTCATGGTTCCGCGTATTCAGCGCAGCCTGCGACATATCACCCCGCCAGGTCCAGAATTCGTACAACAAGCTGGGAGAAGCTCATTCCTGCCTGACGCGCCGCCATCGGTACAAGGCTATGGCTGGTCATGCCCGGGGAAGTATTTACTTCCAGCAGATAAAACTGGCCATCGCTGTCCAGCATCACGTCAATACGGCCCCAGCCTTTACACCCCAGAACATTCCAGGCTTTAAGCACCAGGCTCTGGATGTCTGACTCACGCGCGGGATCTTCAAATCCAGGGCAGAAATATTGCGTCTCATCAGACAGATACTTCGCCTCATAATCATAGAAGGTTCCCGCGGCCTGGATACGTATTGACGGTAAAATTTCTTCACCGACGATGGCGACGGTAAATTCCGGCCCACTAAGCCATTTTTCGACCAAAACTTCATCATCATGCTGAAAAGCCAGCGCCAATGCACTCGGTAAATCGCAGCTTTCGCTGACTTTCGACATCCCGACGCTGGAGCCTTCACGGCTCGGCTTGATGATGACCGGCAGGCCCAGCGCCGCAATCTGTTGTTCAACAGCAGCAGAAAGTCCTGCAGTAAACTGTGCGCGGGTCAGCGCGACCCACGGCGCGACCGGTAATCCCGCCCCCTGCCACAGCCATTTGCTGCGCAGTTTATCCATCGACAGCGCGGAGGCCATCACCCCGCTGCCGGTATAAGGCAACTGGATCAGATCCAGCAGCCCCTGCAGCGTGCCATCTTCCCCGCCGCGGCCATGTAGGGCAATAAACGCTTTCTTAAAGCCCAGATTTTTTAACTGGGTAATATCGACGTCGCGCGGGTCGATCGGATGAGCATCCACTCCGCCTTCGCGCAGCCCGGCCAGCACCGCGGCGCCTGAATTCAGCGACACTTCACGTTCAGCGGAGGTTCCACCGAAAAGCACCGCGATTTTATCAGCCATGGCGCTCTTCCTCCGTTTTTTGCGGAGCCAGTTTGATTTCAGCCAGGTGACGGGCAATTTTTCCGATATTGCCCGCGCCCTGCACCAGCACTAAATCGTTACCGGTCAGCACCGACGCCAGCATCTCCGCGGCCTGGGCCGGGTCAGAGACCAGGATCGGGTCAACTTTACCGCGACCGCGAATGGTACGGCACAGTGAGCGGCTATCGGCGCCCGGGATCGGCGCTTCACCCGCCGGATACACATCCAGCATCAGCAGCGCATCGACCTGGGTCAGCACGTTGGCGAAATCGTCATACAGATCGCGGGTACGGGTATAACGGTGCGGCTGGAACAGCATCACCAGATTTTTATCCGGCCAGCCAGCGCGCGCGGCTTTGATGGTGGCGTCCACTTCCGTCGGGTGATGTCCGTAGTCATCAATAAGCATCGCACTGCCCGACTTGCCGTTGACTTCCGCCAGCGGAAACTCGCCAAGAAAATCAAAGCGGCGTCCGGTTCCCTGGAAACTTTCCAGCGCGCGCAGGATCGCCTGGTCGTCAATCCCCTCTTCCGTCGCTACGGCCACCGCCGCCGCCGCGTTCAATGCGTTATGGCGTCCCGGGGCATTGAGCGTGACCTGCAGGATCTCTTTATCCTGACGCACCAGGCGGAAATGACCTTGCGCCCCAAGCTGACGGTAATCCTCAACGCGAACGTCGGCGTCGTCGCTAAAACCGTAGGTGGTGATCTGCCGGCCGACGCGCGGCAGCAGTTCACGGATCACCGGATCGTCCACGCACATCACCGCGCGTCCGTAGAACGGCAGGTTGTGCAGGAAATTAATAAAGGTCTGCTTCAGATTCTCGAAGTCGCCATGGTAGGTATCCATATGGTCGGCTTCGATGTTGGTCACAATCGCGACCATCGGCTGCAGATGCAGGAACGACGCATCACTCTCATCCGCTTCCGCAATCAGGTAACGGCTATGGCCGAGACGGGCATGCACGCCCGCCGCTTTCACCAGCCCGCCGTTGACGAAGGTCGGGTCAAGTCCGGCTTCCGCGTAAATACTTGAAACCATCGCGGTGGTGGTGGTTTTGCCGTGGGTTCCGGCAATCGCGATCCCGTGACGAAAGCGCATCAGCTCCGCCAGCATTTCCGCACGGCGGATCACCGGGATGCGCGCTTCGTGTGCGGCAACGATTTCCGGGTTATCCGCAGAAATCGCGCTGGAAACGACGACAACGCTGGCATCGCGCACGTTTTCCGGGCGATGGTTGAAATAAATAGTGGCGCCAAGCTGCGACAGCTGTTGGGTTACCGGATTCGGCGCCAGGTCGGAGCCGCTGATCTGGTAACCTTCATTAGCCAACACTTCGGCAATACCGCCCATACCGGCACCGCCGATGCCGACAAAGTGAATGTGCCGGACGCGACGCATCTCGGGCACTATGGAACGCAGTTTTGCCAAATCTTGTGTATTCATTCTTTACGCCATCAACTTCTGTCATTCGGGCGGTGAAAATCACCGCAATTAGCGCGCCAAAGCTACGGCGCTGACCTCTTCTGCTACTCGCTCGGTAGCGTCCGGAATCGAAGCGCCACGCGCTCGTTCCGCCATATCCAACAGCGTTTCCCGATCCCAGCTCGCCAGGGTTGAGGCAACCGCCTCTACCGTGAACTCAGGCTGTTCGAGAATTTTCGCCGCGCCGGCTTTCTCCAGCGGCAGCGCATTCCAGTACTGCTGACGATCTTTGTGCTGGAACGGTACAAACAGCGCCGGTAAACCGGCGGCAGCGATTTCGCTGACCGTCAGCGCGCCGGAACGGCAAACCACGACATCTGCCCAGGCATACGCCGCGGCCATGTCATCAATAAATTCCGTCACTTTATGCTGCGGCTGCCCCGCAGCGGCATAGGCCTGCTGCACGGTTTGCTGGCCGCCTTTACCGCTCTGGTGCCAGATGGTCACCGCATCGCCAAGCTTCGCCGCCACCTGCGGCATGGTCTGGTTCAGGACGCGCGCGCCCTGAGAGCCACCGACCACCAGCACGCGAATCGGTCCATGACGCCCCACCAGACGCTGACCCGGCAGCGGCAGCGCCAGTACGTCGGTGCGCACCGGGTTCCCGACAACGTCCGCATGCGGGAACGCACCGGGAAACGCCTGCATCACTTTCTTCGCAATCTTCGCCAGCCACTTGTTAGTCAGGCCGGCAATACCGTTTTGCTCGTGGAGGACCACCGGGATCCCCAGCGACCACGCCGCCAGACCGCCAGGTCCGGAGACATAGCCGCCCATGCCCAGCACCACATCCGGCTGGAAACGCTTCATGATCGCTCGCGCCTGACGCCAGGCGTTGAAGATACGCACCGGCGCCAACAGTTGCGCTTTTATCCCTTTGCCACGCAGGCCGGAGATACGGATAAAATCAATCTCGATGCCGTTTTTCGGCACTAAATCCGCTTCCATACGATCGGCGGTACCCAGCCAGCGAACCTGCCAGCCCTGGTCCATTAAATGGTGCGCGACCGCCAGCCCCGGGAACACATGCCCACCGGTTCCGCCCGCCATCACCATCAACCGCTTTTCCTGACCGCTCATCGAACACCCCGCGTAAACGCCTGGGCTTTTTCCAGACGCGTTTCATAATCAATTCGCAACAACAACATGATGGCTGTCGACATAATCAGCAGACTGGAACCACCATAACTGATCAGCGGCAGCGTCAGACCTTTGGTCGGCAGCATTCCCGCCGCCGCACCGACGTTAACCAACGCCTGGAAGCTAAACCAGATACCGATGGCACAGGCGAGGAAGCCGGAGAAGCGATGGTCGATCTCCAGCGCTTTACGGCCAATCGACATGGCGCGGAAAGCGACGAAGAATACCATTAAAAGCGCCAGTACCACACCGATATAACCGAGTTCTTCGCCGATAATGGCGAAGATAAAGTCAGTGTGCGCCTCCGGTAAATACTCCAGTTTTTGCACCGAGTTACCGAGGCCCTGCCCCCACATCTCGCCGCGGCCGAAGGCCATCAGCGACTGGGTCAGCTGGTAGCCGCTGCCGAAGGGGTCTTCCCACGGGTTCCAGAAGGAAGTCACGCGGCGAATACGGTACGGTTCGGCGAGGATCAACAGGACCACCGCTGAGATACCCATGCCGATAATGGCGATGAACTGCCACAGCTTCGCGCCGGCGAGGAACAGCATCGCCAGCGTGGTGACGAACAGCACCACCACCGTACCGAGGTCAGGCTGCGCCAGCAGCAAGATCGCCAGCACGAAAATCACACCCATCGGTTTTAAGAACCCGCGCAGGTTGTTACGCACTTCGTCGGCTTTACGCACCAGATAGTTGGCGATATAGCAGAACAGCGACAGCTTGGTGAACTCCGCCGGCTGAATACGCAGCGGGCCAAGGGCGATCCAGCGCGATGCCCCGTTTACCGAGCTACCCACCACCAGTACGATCAGCAGCATCACAATTGAGGCAATCAGCATCGCGGTACTGTGGCGTTGCCAGAAGTCCATCGGCAACCGCAGCGTCACCAGCGCCAGGACAAAAGCCAGCACGATGTACAGGCCATCACGCTTGGCAAAAAGGAAAGGATCGCTCGCCAGGCGCTGTCCCACCGGCATTGACGCAGAGGTGACCATGATAAAGCCGATCGCCGCCAGGCCGAAGGTCAGCCACAGCAGCATCCGGTCATACATCACCAGACTGTCGTTATCTTTCGGGCGCGAGCCCATCACCCAGCCTTTCAGCGCGGCGAACAGCCAGGCGAAGATAAACATCCCCGGCAGTCGCGGTAGTCTCAACCGAGGCAAGCTCAGCTGCGGCATTCTCAGGCGTGGGAGAGAGAAACGCATCAACCTAACTCCTTCGCCAGACGGGCAAAAATATCGCCCCGTTGTTCAAAGTTCTTAAACTGATCCAGGCTGGCGCAGGCTGGCGACAGGAGGACCATATCGCCCGCTTTCACCAGGGGAGCAATCTGACGCATCGCCTGTTCCATGGTCTCAGTTTGTACCGCCACGTCCGGACGCAGCTCAGCGAGTTCGGCACCGTCGCGACCAAAGCAGTACAGGCGAATACGATCGCCGCCAAGGTAGCGCTTCAGCGGAGTAAAATCAGCGGACTTGCCGTCGCCGCCCAGCAGCAGATACAGCGTGCCATCCAGCTGCAGGCCGTTCAGCGCCGCCTCGGTGCTGCCGACGTTGGTCGCCTTTGAATCGTTAATCCAGCGGACGCCGTTGTGATCCAGCACCAACTGGAAGCGATGCGCCAGGCCGGTGAAGGTAGTCAATGCCTTCAGGCTGCTGGCCCGAGGCAGGCCTGCGGCATCGGCCAGCGCCAGCGCCGCTAACGCATTGCTGTAGTTATGCTGCCCGGTGATGGACATCTCTTTCACGTTGAGCACTTTCTCACCTTTGACCCGCAGCCAGGTTTCGCCCTGCTGGCGGTTAAGGTGGTAGTCACCGACATCGACACCAAAGCTGATGCAGCGATCGTCCGCGCCGCGTACCGGCATCGTGAGCGCATCGTCCGCGTTCACCACGCAGGTTTTTGCATTCTCGTAAATTCGCAGCTTCGCCGCACGATACTGCTGCAGCCCAAGCGGATAGCGGTCCATATGATCCTCAGTCACGTTGAGGATGGTTGCCGCCACAGCCTGCAGGCTGGAAGTGGTTTCCAGCTGGAAGCTGGAGAGCTCCAGCACATACAGCTCACGATCGGTGTCCAGCAGCATCAGCGCCGGCAGGCCGATATTACCACCCACGCCGACGTTAACCCCGGCCGCTTTCGCCATCTCGCCCACCAGGGTAGTGACGGTGCTTTTACCGTTAGAGCCGGTAATGGCGATAATCGGCGCCTGCGCTTCGCGGCAGAACAGTTCGATATCGCCAACGATTTCTACGCCAGCATCGGCCGCCGCGTTCAGGGAAGGATGGGCCAGCGCGATCCCGGGACTGGCGACAATCAGATCCGCCGCCAGCAGCCAGGTATCATTGAGCCCGCCAATATGGCTCTCGACCGATTCGGGTAGTTTATCCAGCCCCGGAGGCGCGACGCGGGTGTCCATTACACGCGGCGTCACGCCGCGCGCCATGAAAAAGTCCACGCATGACAGGCCGGTCATACCCAGCCCAATAATGACGACTTTTTTACCCTGATAATCTGCCATGATTAACGTACCTTCAGCGTCGCCAGGCCAATCAGCACCAGCATCAGCGAAATAATCCAGAAGCGCACGATAACGCGCGGCTCCGGCCAGCCCTTCAGTTCATAGTGATGGTGAATCGGCGCCATACGGAAGATGCGCTGACCGCGCAGCTTAAAGGAGCCAACCTGCAGGATCACCGACAGAGTCTCCACGACGAAAACGCCGCCCATAATCACCAGCAGGAATTCCTGACGCAGCAGCACGGCGATAATGCCCAGCGCGCCGCCGAGCGCCAGCGAACCGACGTCGCCCATAAAGACCTGCGCCGGATAGGTGTTAAACCACAGAAAGCCCAGACCCGCGCCGACAATCGCCGTACAGACGATCACCAGCTCGCCGGCATGGCGCAGATAGGGAATGTGCAGGTAGTTGGCGAAGTTCATGTTGCCGGTGGCCCATGCCACCAGCGCGAAGCCGGCCGCAACGAAGACGGTCGGCATAATCGCCAGGCCGTCGAGGCCGTCGGTCAGGTTGACGGCGTTGCCGGTACCGACGATAACGAAGTAAGCCAGCAGGATATAGAGCAGGCCCAGCTGCGGCATCACATCTTTAAAGAATGGCACTACCAGCTCGGTCGCCGGGGTGTCTTTCCCCGCCAGATAGAGCGCGAACGCCACGCCCAGCGCAATCACCGACATCCAGAAATATTTCCAGCGGGCGATCAGGCCTTTGGTATCTTTGCGCACGACTTTACGGTAATCATCAACAAAGCCGATGATCCCGTAGCCGATTAATACCGTCAGTACGCACCAGACGTACGGGTTGGAGGGGTAAGCCCACAGCAGAACGGAGACGGTGATCGCAGTGAGGATCATGATCCCCCCCATGGTCGGCGTGCCGCGTTTGCTGAAGTGGGACTCCGGACCGTCGTTACGTACGACCTGGCCGAAGGAGAGTTTTTGCAGACGGGCGATCATGCGCGGGCCCATCCACAATGAGATGAACAGCGCGGTCAGCAGGCTGACAATGGCGCGAAACGTCAGATAAGAAAAGACGTTAAAGCCGGAATAATATTTGACCAAATGTTCGGCCAGCCATACTAACATGTCCCAGTCTCCTGTAATGCGCGTACTACCTCTTCCATGGCGGCACTACGTGAACCCTTCACTAAAATGGTCATTATCTTGTGCTCCGCCAGCAGCTCGCGCAGGCGAGCCACTACTGCGGCTTTATCATTAAAATGTTTGCCCACGCCGCTGGCGCGGCTGATATCCGCGCTCAAGGTGCCGACGCTGAGAACGCAATCCAGCCCTGCTGCTTTCGCCGCTTCGCCGACTTCGCGATGGCAGGCCGTGCTTTCCGCGCCAAGCTCCGCCATATCGCCGACCACCATCGCCCGGAAGCCGGGCATCTCTGACAGTACCTGCACCGCCGCGGTCATCGAACCAACGTTGGCGTTGTAGGAGTCATCCAGCAACAGCTGGCTCTCCGTCAGTCGGATCGGGAACAGACGCCCCGGAACGGCCTGCAACTGCGCCAGACCGGCTTTTACCGCCGCCAGATCGGCGCCAACCGCCATCGCCAGCGAGGTTGCCGCCAGCGCGTTAGCGATGTTATGGCGTCCCGGCAACGGCAGCAGTACGTCAACATTGCCGGTTGGGGTCTGCAGCGTAAATTCGGTACCGTGGCTGGTGATCTGCACGTTGGTCGCCGTGAAGTCGCTGTTGGCCGCATTCGGTGAGAAGCGCCACACTTTGCGATCGCCAATCACCGTCTGCCAGTTCAGCCAGTCGTTATTGTCGGCATTGAGAATAGCGATGCCATTTTCCGGCAGACCGGTATAGATTTCGCCCTTCGCCTTCGCCACGCCTGCCAGCGAGCCGAAGCCTTCAAGGTGCGCCGCAGCGAGGTTATTGACCAGCGCCGCTTCCGGACGCGTCAGGCTGACGGTCCAGGCGATTTCGCCCTGGTGATTGGCGCCGAGTTCGATCACCGCGTACTGATGCTCTTTGGTCAGACGCAGTAGGGTCATCGGTACGCCGATATCGTTGTTCAGGTTGCCGGCGGTATACAGTGTGTTGCCGCACTGGCTAAGGATCGCCGCGGTCATCTCTTTGACCGAGGTTTTACCGGACGAGCCGGTCAGGGCGACGACCCGGGTCGGTACCTGCTGACGCACCCAGGCGGCTAACTCACCGAAAGCCTGGCGGGTATCTTTCACGATCACCTGCGGGAGATCGCAGGCCAGCGGGCGACTCACCAGCAGTGCGCCAGCGCCAGCGGCTTTCGCCTGTTCGGCAAAATCGTGAGCGTCGAAACGCTCGCCTTTCAGCGCCACAAACAGGCAGCCCGCCGTCACTTTACGGGTATCGGAGGTCACCTCGTCGATAGCGATGTCGCTACCCTGCCGTTCGCCATGGGTGATCGCGGCGAGCTGGCTTAACGTAAAGCGAATCATGCTACCGCTCCCAGCAGACGCGCGACGGTGACGCGGTCGGAATAATCCAGACGGCGATTGCCGACGATCTGGTAATCTTCATGGCCTTTACCCGCCACCAGCACCACGTCGTTCTCTTTCGCCTGCATCACAGCGTTAGTGACCGCTTCCGCGCGGCCTTCCATCACCTTCGCATGACCCGCATCGAGCATCCCGGCCAGAATATCGTTGATGATCGCCCGCGGCTCTTCAGTACGCGGGTTGTCATCAGTGACCACCACGATGTCGGCAAATTCTTCAGCGATAGCGCCCATCAGCGGACGCTTGCCTTTATCACGGTCGCCGCCACAGCCGAAAACGCACCACAGCTTGCCGCTGCAGTGCAGGCGCGCGGCCTGCAGCGCTTTTTCCAGCGCGTCAGGGGTATGGGCATAATCCACCACCACGGCCGGTTTACCCGGCGCGCTGAACACTTCCATACGGCCACATACTGGCTGTAAACGCGCTGCGGTTTTCAGCAAATCGGCCAGCGGATAGCCCAGCGCCAGCAGCGTGGCCAGCGCCAGCAGCAGGTTGCTGACGTTAAAGGCGCCCATCAGGCGGCTTTCGATTTCACCCTTACCCCAGCTGGAGTCAAACTGGATGGTCGCGCCGCTGTCGTGATAGTTAACCCCGGTGGCCTTCAGCCAGCGGCCGTGGCAGTTCGGATTGATATGATCTTCCATCGACACCGCCACCGCATCCGGCAGTTTCGCCAGCCAGCGACGCCCGACTTCATCGTCAGCATTGACGATGGCCTGACCGCAATGATGGGTCGAGTACAGCAGCCATTTCGCCGCTTCGTAGTGCTCCATGTCGCCATGGTAGTCGAGGTGGTCGCGGCTCAGATTGGTAAACACCGAGGCGGCAAACTGCAGCGCCGCCACGCGGTGTTGCACCAGACCGTGGGAAGAGACTTCCATCGCGCCGAAGGTTGCCCCCTGCTCGACCAGACTGGAGAGCACATGCTGAACGTCTACCGCAGAACCGGTGGTATTTTCGGTCGGCACGACTTTATCCAGCAGGCCGTTGCCAACGGTACCCATCACTGCGCTGGTTTCGCCGAGCAGTTTCGCCCACTGCGCCAGCAGTTGGGTGGTGGTCGTTTTACCGTTAGTACCGGTGACGCCCACCAGACGCAGCTGTTGCGATGGCTGGTGATAAAAACGCCCGGCCAGCGCCGATAGACGTTCGTTAAGCTGGCTCAGGTAGATAACCGGCACGCCGTGCATTTCACGGATCTCACCGTCTTCAGCCTCGCCCTGCGCTTCAGCAATAATGGCAGCCACACCTTGCGCTATCGCCTGCGGGATATAACGACGCCCGTCCGCCTGATGACCCTGTACCGCGATAAAGAGATCGCCGGAAGCAGCCACCCGGCTGTCCAGCGTCATCTCTCGCAGAATGCGCTCCGGTGCGTTTGGCACCCACGGAGCGAGTAGGTCGCGCAAATTACGATCTGCCACCTGTTCCCTCGCCTTGATTAATTACAAATTCACTTTTTTCGCCCGTTGCCAGCGCATCCGGCTCGATGTTCATGGTGCGCAATACGCCGCCCATGATGGCACCGAACACCGGCGCGGAAACGGCGCCACCGTAGTATTTACCTGCCTGCGGGTCGTTGATCACCACCACCAGCGCGAAGCGCGGATGGCTGGCGGGCGCAACGCCTGCGGTGTAAGCAATATATTTGTTGATATAGCGGCCATCCGGCCCCACTTTTTTCGCCGTACCGGTTTTAATCGCGATGCGATAGCCTTTGATCGCCGCTTTCACGCCGCCGCCGCCGGGCAGCGCCACGCTTTCCATCATATGAACGACGGTACGAACGAGTGAATCCGGGAAGACGCGCTCGCCCGGAACCGGTGGATCAACCTTGGTAATCGACAGCGGGCGATAGATGCCATAGCTGCCAATCGTTGCGTAGACTCGCGCTAACTGTAACGGGGTTACCATTAGCCCATAGCCGAAAGAAAAGGTGGCCCTCTCTATGTCAGACCACCGTTGTTTTTGAGGATATAAGCCACTGCGTTCTCCGACCAACCCCAAATTGGTCGCCTTTCCAAGCCCAAAACGTGAGTAAGTATCTACTAACGCTGAGGACGGCATCGCTAACGCCAGCTTAGAAACACCGACGTTACTCGACTTCTGTAGCACCCCGGTCAGGGTCAATTCGCTGTAGCGCGCCACGTCTTTGATTTCGTGGCCGTTAATTCGATAGGGAATGGTATTCAGCACCGTATTTTCGTTAACGATGCCGCGCTGAAGCGCCGTCATCACCACCATCGGTTTCACCGTTGAACCCGGTTCGAACACGTCGGTAATGGCGCGGTTACGCATGGTATCTTTGGAGGTGCCCGCGAAATTATTCGGGTTGTACGATGGGCTGTTGGCCATCGCCAGCACTTCGCCGGTGTTAACGTCTACCAGAACGGCAGTACCTGACTCCGCTTTGTTAAAGGCCACGGCGTTGTTCAGCTCGCGATAAACCAGCGCCTGCAGGCGCTCGTCGATACTCAGCGCCAGGTTGTGTGCCGCCTGGCTGTCGGTAGAAGAGATGTCTTCAATCACACGGCCATAGCGGTCTTTACGCACGATACGTTCGCCCGGCTGACCAGTGAGCCATTTATCAAAGCTTTTTTCGACCCCTTCAATCCCCTGGCTGTCGACGTTAGTGAAGCCAATGAGGTGAGCGGTTACTTCTCCGGAAGGATAGTAACGACGGGACTCTTCGCGCAGATGAATGCCTGGCAGCTTCAGCTTTTTGATGTAGTCGGCCATGTCAGGGTTAACCTGACGCGCCAGATAGATAAAACGCATCCGCGGATTGGTGTTGATGCGCGTTGCCAGCTGATCCAGCGGCATATTGAGGGCATCCGCCAGCGCCTTCCAGCGCGTATCCAGGGTGACCCCGCCGGCATCATGGAGTTCCTTCGGATCGGCCCAGATAGCCTTCACCGGCACGCTGACCGCCAGCGGCCGCCCGGAGCGGTCGGTAATCATCCCGCGCGCGGTAGACACTTCCTGTACGCGCAACGAGCGCATATCGCCCTGACGCACCAGCATATCGGGGCTGACCACCTGTAGCCAGGCGACACGCCCCAGCAGGAAAGTCAACGCCAGCAGAATACAGCCGCACAGCAACGCAAAACGCCAACTGATAAAGTTGGCCTGTTCTTCCTGACGCTTTGCTTTTGGCGTTTTTGGCGCTGCTTTCATCCGTCGCAATAATCCTTATTTCTGTACAACGATATTTTCTTGTGATGGATCGACGTGCTGCATCTGCAACTTCTCGGTCGCGATCCGCTCAACCCGACTGTGATCGCCGAGTGCGTTCTCTTCGAGGATCAGGTTGCGCCACTCAATATCCAGGGCGTCGCGTTCCAGAACCAGTTGTTCACGCTGCGCGGTCAACAGGCGCGTATGGTGCGCGGTGGTGACCACGGTAATCGCCGTAATAATGATGCAAATGAACAGGCAGAGTGGCAGTTTCCCAAACCGCAGAAGGTCGTCCCCGATCACGCCAGGCAAAGCATGGCGCTCGTTGCTTCCAATCGACCCTTTAACCTTGCTTAAGGCCTCTGTCACTCTGCCGATCATGCGTTCGTCCTCTCTGCGATACGCAGCACTGAACTACGGGCACGTGGATTCTCTGCCACCTCTTCTTCGCCCGGCATCAACTTGCCTAGTGCTCGTAACTCACGGCCGCCCAGTTTTTTGAGCTGCGCTTCGGTCATCGGTATTCCCGCCGGAACCTGCGGACCGCGGCTTTGTTCACGCATAAAGCGTTTCACAATGCGATCTTCCAGCGAATGAAAACTAATGATCGACAGCCGTCCACCCGGGGCCAGCACGCTGAGCGAGCTTTTTAGCGCCTGCTCTATCTCCTCCAGTTCACTGTTTACCCAAATGCGCACCGCCTGGAAGGTACGGGTCGCGGGATGTTTGTGCTTATCTTTTACCGGCATCGCGGCGGCGATGACCTCCGCCAGCTCTTTGGTGCGGGTCATCGGTTCAATACGATTACGCTCCACGATCGCGCGGGCGATACGTTTGCCAAACCGCTCTTCACCAAAGGTTTTAATCACCCAGGCAATATCCGCTTCCTCGGCGGTTTGTAGCCATTCGGCCGCAGACTGACCGCGCGTCGGATCCATGCGCATGTCCAGCGGACCGTCGCGCATAAAGGAAAAGCCGCGTTCCGCATCATCCAACTGCGGAGAGGAGACGCCAAGATCGAGCAGAATGCCGTCGATCTTACCGGTAAGATTGCGCTCGTCGACGTAGTCAGCGAGCTGTGAAAAAGGACCATGTACGATGGAAAAGCGGGGATCATCGATGGTTTTTGCGACAGCAATCGCCTGTGGATCGCGATCGATTGCCAGCAAACGTCCTTCCGCTCCCAGCTGGGAGAGGATCAGGCGCGAGTGACCGCCGCGGCCAAAGGTACCATCAATATAGATACCGTCTGGACGAATATTGAGGCCATTGACGGCTTCATCCAGAAGTACCGTAGTGTGTTTAAAATTTTCCATCATTTTTATAAGGACAAATCCTGCAGGCGCTCCGACAGTTCACCGGTCGCGGACTGCTCAGCGTCGATATCTTCCTTGACCCGTTGATACCAGGTCGTTTCATCCCACAGTTCAAACTTATTAAACTGCCCGACCAGCATCACTTCTTTTGTCAGCCCGGCATGCTGCCGTAACACCGGCGCGATGAGCAATCGTCCGGCATTATCCATCTGACATTCGCTGGCATGACCCAGAAGCAGACGCTGCACGCGCCGCTCAACGGGATTCATGCTCGATAAACGCGACAATTTCTGCTCGATGATTTCCCATTCAGGCAATGGATAAAGCAGCAGGCACGGGTGATGAATGTCAATGGTGCACACCAATTGACCGGCAGCGTCCTCGATCAGCCCATCGCGATAACGCGTTGGCACGGCCAGGCGGCCTTTGCTATCGAGATTGACCAACGTTGCTCCACGGAACATGCCAGCCTCACCCCTTTTCGCCACTTTATCCCACAAATTCCCACCAGAAGGAGTTTACGGAGCGGAGGAAAAGCTTGTCAAGCCAGCACGGATGCCAACAGAGCTCAAAAACCCATTATTTACAGCCGACATTAGCCCTGATGAAAAATTCATCAACAGGCGAGGCAAATTAACGTTATGAATACGTGTAAGAAAATAACCAACAAACTCGTAACAGTTATAAACAACAAAATATCTTCGGCGGGAAAATATAAAGTGTCAGTTTGCGACGCGAGCGGCATTTTAGGCCATTATGCCGGCCGTTAACAGTACCTGTTGCTGTCTGAAGGGCGGACCAGGCGCGGGATAAGGCAGGAGAGAAAGGTCGGGGCGAACAAAATGGGTGTTAATTCAGCAATTAACCCGGTGAATGTAACAAAATAATACAATTAAAGCCCGCTTAATCATTTTTTGTGTCCCGTTTTGAGTAACAAAAATGACTGCCAGCGAATAAAACAAAATAACGCGTAAAGAAGTTTAGGGATTTGTCTGAAATATATTCAGTTTTGCATTTTTAACGTCAGTTGCCTGATTAATCGCCAAAGGCCTGCTTTCCGGCAGGCCCGCCAGGAATAATCCTGGACGCTGGCGATGTAGCGCCCTTAACGGCGATTCAGGCTACCGCGACGGTAAAGATTACGGCGAATACGGCTCAGGCCCGGCTTTGGCTTGCGCGGTTCATCGAGGCTGGCAAGGACGATCTCCAGCACCCGCTCAGCGACATCGCGATGGCGCTGAGCCACCGCCAGCACCGGGCACTGCAGAAAATCGAGCAGCTCATTATCGCCGAAGGTGGCGATCGCCAGCTCAGAGGGCAGTTTGCCCTCGCGGCGCAGCGTCACATCCATCACTCCCTGCAGCAACGGGAAAGAGGTGGTAAACAGCGCCTGGGGCATCGGATGGGTTTCAAGCCATTTCTCAAATAGCTGAGCCGCCGCTTCGCGCTCATAGCTGTTGGCATAGAGATAATGCACCTCACGCGGATCGTCCTGCCAGGCTTTGCGGAAGCCCTGCTCGCGCAGGAAGCTCACCGACAGTTCCGGCAGCGCGCCGAGATAAAGTACCGTTTCGCCAGGGAAGGTCCGCAGCTCGGCAGCGAGCATTTCAGCGTCATCCTGATCAGCGCCGACCACACTGGTGAAATGCTCGCGGTCAAGGGCGCGGTCAAGCGCGACAATAGGAAAAGGATCGTTAGCCCAGCGTTGATAGAAAGGGTGCTCTGGTGGCAGCGAGGTGGAGACGATAATAGCGTCAACCTGGCGCTGCAGCAGATGCTCAATGCAGCGCATCTCGTTATCGGGTTGATCCTCAGAGCAGGCAATCAGCAGCTGATAGCCGCGCTGACGCGCCTGACGTTCCAGATAATTTGCAATGCGGGTATAGCTGGTATTTTCGAGATCCGGGATCACCAGACCGATAGATCGTGTGCGTCCTGCACGCAGGCCAGCAGCGACCGCATTCGGATGATAGTTGTGCTCTCGCACCACAGCCATCACCTTCTCGACCGTTTTGTCACTTACGCGGTACTGCTTCGCTTTGCCATTAATCACATAGCTCGCGGTGGTTCTTGAAACACCGGCCAGCCGGGCGATTTCATCCAGTTTCACAATTGCCCCTTGGGTAAGAAGTGCCAAACATAACCATTATTCAGGTATGGAACCCTTTTTATAACATCTAAGCGCAGAATAGTTAGCGCAGCAACCGCTTTCGCTTACAGTTCCTACTGATTTCGCAAAAAAAAAGCCCGACAGTCGCTGCCGGGCTATTTTTGCATCAGTTCCCGATCCTCAGCGCATGATTTTATCACCGCGAGACAGGCCGACCACACCGGAGCGAGCGACTTCCACGATCCGAGCGACATCACGCAGCGAGGCCAGGAAAGCATCAAGCTTATCGCTGGTCCCGGCGAGCTGAACGGTATAGATAGAAGGCGTCACATCGATAATCTGCCCACGAAAGATTTCGGTGTTGCGCTTCACTTCTTCACGGCCATAACCGCTGGCCTGTACCTTCACCAGCATGATTTCGCGTTCGACATGGGCCCCCTGCCCCAGCTCGCTGACCCGCAGCACATCCACCAGCTTGTGCAGCTGCTTTTCAATCTGCTCGATCGCTTTTTCATCGCCCACGGTCTGGATGGTCATTCTGGAGAGCGTAGGGTCGTCCGTCGGCGCCACAGTCAGGCTTTCTATATTATAGCCGCGCTGGGAAAAGAGGCCGATAACGCGGGACAATGCGCCCGATTCGTTTTCCAGTAATACCGATAATATCCGGCGCATAATCAGGTCCTCTCCGTTTTGCTCAACCACATCTCATCCATGCCGCCGCCGCGGATCTGCATGGGGTACACATGCTCACTGCCGTCGACGGTGACATCGACAAACACCAGCCGGCGCTGGCGCACCTGCTCCAGCGCTTCAGCAAGCTTTGACTCCAGCTCCTGCGGCTCGCTAATGCGGATCCCGACGTGACCATAGGCTTCCGCCAGACGCACAAAGTCCGGCAGCGACTCCATATAGGACTGCGAATGGCGTCCGGAATAGAGCATATCCTGCCACTGCTTCACCATCCCGAGATAGCGGTTGTTAAGGTTGAGCACCAGTACCGGCAACTCATACTGCAGCGCAGTAGAGAGTTCCTGAATGTTCATCTGGATACTGCCGTCACCGGTCACGCAGACCACCATTTCGTCCGGCAGAGCCATTTTGACCCCCAGCGCAGCCGGTAAGCCAAAGCCCATGGTGCCGAGGCCACCGGAGTTAATCCAGCGCCGCGGCTTGTCGAAGGGGTAATAAAGGGCGGCGAACATCTGGTGCTGGCCCACATCGGAAGTGACGTAGGCATCGCCCTGGGTCAGCCGCCAGATAGTTTCAATCACCGCCTGCGGTTTGATTTTATCGCTCTGGTCGTCGTAGCGCAGACAATGGCGGGCACGCCACTGCTCGATCTGTTGCCACCAGTCGCGAATGTCGTCCAGCGGCTGCTGCGTCTCTTCCTGGTCCAGTAGCTCCAGCATCTGCTCCAGTACCAGCCGGGCATCACCGACGATCGGCACATCTGCCGGCACGGTTTTCGAGATCGAGGTCGGATCGATATCAATATGCAGCACTGTCGCGTTCGGACAGTACTTGGCCAGATTGTTGGTGGTCCGATCGTCAAAGCGGACGCCGACGGCGAAAATGACGTCCGAATGGTGCATGGTCATGTTGGCTTCATAGGTGCCGTGCATACCCAGCATCCCCAGCGCCTGCGAGTGCGTCGCCGGGAAAGCGCCAAGCCCCATCAGGGAGGAAGCAACCGGCAGCTTCAGCTTTTCCACCAGCTCACGCAGCTGGGGTTCGCAATGCGCATTGATCGCCCCGCCGCCGACGTAAACAACCGGCTTACTCGCCGCCGCCAGGGTCTGCAAGGCGCGTTTAATCTGTCCCTTATGGCCGCTGGTAGTCGGGTTATACGAACGCATACTCACCGCGTCCGGCCAGGCGTACGGCAGCTTTTTCGCCGGATTGAGAATATCTTTCGGCAGATCGACCACCACCGGTCCGGGGCGACCGCTGGCCGCCAGCCAGAAGGCTTTCTTCAGGACACCGGGAATATCTTCCGTCTGCTTCACCAGGAAACTGTGCTTCACCACCGGACGGGAAATTCCCACCATGTCGCACTCCTGGAAGGCATCGTAACCGATCAGCGATGTTGCCACCTGCCCGGAGAGGATCACCAGCGGAATGGAATCCATATAGGCCGTCGCGATGCCGGTGATGGCGTTCGTGGCCCCTGGTCCTGAGGTGACCAGCACGACGCCAACCTCGCCGGTCGCCCGCGCCAGACCATCCGCCATATGCACTGCCGCCTGCTCGTGGCGAACCAGCACATGATCGATACCGCCAAGGGTATGTAACGCATCGTAGATATCGAGGACTGCGCCTCCGGGATAGCCGAATACTTGCTTGACGCCCTGATCGACAAGCGATTGGACGACCATCTCGGCTCCTGACAACATCTCCATGGTTTGCCTCCAGGCTTATTGTTTTACGACAGCGGAACTCAATTTCCGCGCGCTCGCACGATGCGGAGGAGAGACCCTCCGCACTGAGGTGAATGGACTGCATGCCACTACCATAACTGCTCGCCAGCAGGCAGGCAATTCGCCGCAGGGGATGTGTTCCCCCCGTAATAAGAAGAAAAGAAAGCGGAGAGGTGAAAATATGGTGGATTGCTTCAGAGATAAGAAAAGGGAATGGTAAATACTCGGAGAAAAGGCGTGATAGCAGGAATTGATCCATTTTTCACGAACCCGACGAGCGTCTCGCACAGGCCAAACAGAACAAAATTCTGCGTTATCGAATTTATATCATATAAAAAAAGGAGCCGAAGCTCCTTTCATCCTCGTTGCCATCGACTCAGCGCTTGCAAATATCCACCAGCAGCTCTTCCATCCACTGATGGCCTTTATCGCGGCCAGCCGCTTCATGCCACGAGAGATAGCAGGTCCGGCTGTTGACCTTCAACGGTAAGGGTAATATTTGCAGTGCTAATTTATCGGCAAACTCATTGGCCAACCAGCGTGGCGCAATGGCCACCATCTGGGTTTGCGATACCACGTTTAATACGCTGACCATCGCATTACCCTGATAGGCGATACGCGCCTGCTTATCGGCGGTGTCATACCACGGTAAACTGAATGAGGCATACCGATCGAGAGCCACCGTAGCATGCTCCTCACGATAAATATCCGCCTCCATCACCGGCCCGGAAATACGGGGGTGGTTGCGACTGGCCACCAAAACCATTTCGTCTTTGAATAACGGGACGCAGGCAAACTCAGGGCGACGGAACTCTTCATAACCGATCACAAATTCCGTTTCCTGGTAACGTAACTGATGTTCTGTATTTTGATTCAGCGCGGATTTAAAGACCAAATGAATATTGGGCGCGATCTCCGCAACTTTATTAAAAATAACCGACGTCAGGATGTTATCCAGCGGGCTGCAGACGCACAGATTGAAAACGCGCTCACTGCTTAGCGGTTCAAAACCAGAGCCCGGCAATTCGTTTTGTACCAGCTGTAGTGCCTGGCGCACAGAACCAAAAAGCTGATAGGCCCGCGCCGTCGGCTGAATACCGCGGCCATAGCGCACAAACAGCTCATCATTAAACATCACTTTCAGACGTGAAACCGCATTGCTCACCGCGGGTTGCGACATGCCGAGCGTATGGGCGGCACGGGTAATATTCTGCTCTTGCATCACCGCATCAAAAACGGTGAGCAGATTGAGATCAACCATCCGTAGTTGAGGTTTAACGACTTCCTGTCCGGGGGCTGTTTTATATTCTGGAGTTTCAATTAACATATCTAATTCCGCCGTCACGATGAATTCCCTTTACTAAACCACTATAACTAGCGTCGAAAATATCATTTATCATGCAAATGACATTTGCAAAATAGCAAAGGAGATTTTTAGGAATATATCAAGGCTATGAGTGGCAGTGAAAAAGCGGGATTACCAGGAAAATGAACCGCTCAAACCATACCAGTTACTTAATGATGATGAGTGTAACCATAATCCGTAAAAATAAAAACAACACCAATAGTTAACTGTAACTTAAGCAATAATAAAGTATTTTAGTTTTAACACCATATTATTAACAAATACTTATCATTGAAAAATAATCCGCTAATGAGCAAATACATTCACAAGGAAAATAAATATAATATTTTCATTCAGATAGCTTTTTTTTGCCGCCTCGTTCACGGCACATCGTGGGCGATGCGTTGAATGCAAAGCACTTTTTCAAATGAAACAAATGAGGACGCGCCTCCCTTTGTCCAAAATAGGATCTTCGGCAAAACAGGGCTTACATCAGCACAATTTGCTAATTCACATCGTGAGCCAATAACGCTTTTTCCGTGCCAGGGGTTGACTTTAAAACGGCTATCCAGTAACTCTAAAAGCATAACGATTTCATCTGGAGTTTGACGCAATGATTCGCACCGCTCGTATCACCAGCCTACTACTACTAAACGCATGCCATTTGCGCGGTAGGCTGTTGGGCGACGTTCAGCGTTAAGTCATCTTCCAGCAAGACTATAAAACCCGCGCCTTGGCGCGGGTTTTTTTATGCTCGTCAACAAGGCGCCAGGACACAGACTAAGGATCCAAACCATGAGCCAGCAAGTCATTATTTTCGATACGACCTTACGTGATGGCGAACAAGCGTTACAGGCAAGCCTGAGTGTCAAAGAGAAGCTGCAGATCGCTCTGGCCCTTGAGCGTATGGGGGTCGACGTAATGGAAGTCGGTTTCCCGGTCTCGTCCCCGGGCGATTTTGAATCGGTGCAAAGTATCGCGCGCACCATCAAAAACAGCCGTGTTTGCGCTCTGGCGCGCTGCGTTGAGAAAGATATTGATGTAGCAGCGGAATCCTTAAAGGTGGCTGAAGCTTTCCGCATCCATACCTTTATTGCGACCTCGCCGATGCATATCGCCACCAAACTGCGCAGCACGCTGGATGAAGTGATTGAGCGCGCGATCTATATGGTGAAGCGGGCGCGCAACTACACTGACGATGTCGAATTCTCCTGTGAAGACGCTGGCCGTACGCCGATTGCCGATCTGGCTCGCGTCGTCGAAGCGGCGATCAACGCTGGCGCCACCACCATTAATATCCCGGACACCGTCGGCTACACTATGCCGTTCGAATACGCCAACATTATCAGCGGCCTGTATGATCGCGTGCCGAATATCGACAAAGCGATTATTTCCGTCCACACCCATGATGATCTGGGCATCGCCGTCGGTAACGCCCTCGCCGCGGTCCACGCCGGTGCACGCCAGGTAGAAGGCGCGATGAACGGTATCGGCGAACGCGCCGGTAACTGCGCGCTGGAAGAGGTCATCATGGCGATCAAAGTGCGCAAAGACATCATGAACGTGCACACCAACATTAATCATCATGAAATCTGGCGCACCAGCCAGACCGTCAGCCAAATCTGCAATATGCCGATCCCGGCCAACAAAGCCATCGTCGGCACCGGCGCCTTCGCCCACTCCTCCGGCATCCACCAGGACGGCGTGCTGAAGAACCGCGAAAACTACGAAATCATGACCCCGGAATCCATCGGCCTGAACCAGGTACAGCTGAACCTGACCTCCCGCTCCGGCCGCGCGGCGGTGAAACACCGGATGGAAGAGATGGGTTACCAGGAGAGCGATTACAACCTGGATCATCTGTACGACGCCTTCCTGAAGCTGGCGGACAAAAAAGGCCAGGTCTTCGATTACGATCTGGAAGCGCTGGCGTTTATCAACAAGCAGCAGGAAGAGCCGGAGCATTTCCGTCTGGATTACTTCAACGTCCAGTCCGGCTCCAGCGATATCGCGACCGCCTCGATCAAGCTGGTCTGTGGGGATGAGATCAAAACCGAAGCCGCCAACGGCAATGGCCCGGTCGACGCCATCTACCAGGCCATTAATCGCGTCACCAATTACAACATTGAATTAGTGAAGTATGGCTTAAGTGCAAAAGGCCACGGCAAAGATGCCCTGGGCCAGGTGGATATCGTCGTTGACTACAACGGCCGCCGCTTCCACGGGGTGGGTCTGGCCACAGATATCGTTGAGTCGTCAGCAAAAGCCATGGTTCACGTGCTGAACAACATCTGGCGCGCCGCCGAAGTCGAAAAAGAATTGCAACGCAAAGCTCAGAATAAAGAGAACAATAAGGAAACCGTGTAATGTCGAAGAATTACCATATTGCCGTTTTGCCGGGTGATGGCATTGGCCCGGAAGTGATGAACCAGGCGATGAAAGTACTGGAAGCCGTGCGCCAACGTTTTGCCATGCACATTACCACCAGCCAGTATGACGTCGGTGGGGCGGCTATTGACCGTCAGGGGACTCCCCTGCCGCAGGCGACCGTCGCCGGATGCGAACAGGCGGATGCGATCCTGTTCGGCTCCGTTGGCGGCCCGAAATGGGAACACCTGCCGCCCGCCGAGCAGCCAGAGCGCGGTGCGCTGCTGCCGCTGCGTAAGCACTTCAAACTGTTCAGCAACCTGCGTCCGGCCAAACTGTATCAGGGGTTGGAGGAGTTCTGCCCGCTGCGCGCCGACATCGCTGCCAACGGCTTCGACATTCTCTGCGTTCGCGAACTGACCGGCGGCATCTACTTCGGCCAGCCAAAAGGCCGCGAAGGCAGCGGTCAGCATGAGAAAGCCTTTGATACCGAGGTGTATCACCGCTTTGAAATCGAACGTATCGCGCGCATCGCTTTTGAATCCGCTCGTAAGCGTCGTCACAAAGTGACCTCCATCGATAAGGCCAACGTCCTGCAGTCGTCCATTCTGTGGCGCGAAATCGTCACCGAGATCGGCAAGGAGTATCCGGACGTTGAGTTGGCGCATATGTATATCGATAACGCCACCATGCAACTGATTAAAGATCCGTCCCAGTTCGACGTGCTGCTGTGCTCCAACCTGTTTGGCGACATCCTCTCCGACGAGTGCGCGATGATCACCGGCTCGATGGGTATGCTGCCATCCGCCAGCCTCAACGAACAAGGTTTTGGCCTGTATGAGCCGGCGGGCGGTTCCGCACCGGATATCGCCGGCAAAAATATCGCTAACCCGATCGCGCAGATCCTCTCTCTGGCCCTGCTGCTGCGCTACAGCCTCGACGCTGACGAAGCGGCGACCGCCATTGAGAGCGCCATCAACCGTGCCTTAGAAGAAGGGGTTCGTACCGGCGACCTGGCGCGCGGTACGGCGGCGGTCAGTACTGATGAAATGGGCGATATTATTGCCCGCTATGTCGCAGAAGGGGTGTAATCATGGCGAAGACGTTATACGAAAAATTATTTGATGCGCACGTAGTGTATGAGGCGCAGAACGAAACCCCGCTGCTGTACATTGACCGCCATCTGGTGCACGAAGTGACCTCCCCGCAGGCGTTTGACGGCCTGCGCGCACATGGCCGCCAGGTGCGCCAGCCGGGTAAAACCTTCGCTACCATGGATCACAACGTCTCGACGCAGACCAAAGATATCAACGCGTCCGGCGAGATGGCCCGCATCCAGATGCAGGAGCTGATTAAGAACTGTAAAGAGTTTGGCGTTGAGCTGTATGACTTGAATCACCCATACCAGGGCATCGTCCACGTCATGGGCCCGGAACAGGGCGTCACCCTGCCAGGGATGACCATTGTTTGCGGTGACTCCCATACCGCCACCCACGGCGCGTTCGGGGCGCTGGCGTTCGGTATCGGCACCTCCGAAGTGGAGCATGTGCTGGCGACCCAGACCCTGAAACAGGGCCGCGCGAAGACCATGAAAATCGAAGTTCAAGGCAAAGCGGCGCCGGGCATTACCGCCAAAGATATCGTGCTGGCCATCATCGGTAAAACCGGTAGCGCCGGCGGCACCGGCCATGTGGTTGAGTTCTGCGGCGAAGCGATCCGCGATCTGAGCATGGAAGGGCGTATGACCCTGTGCAACATGGCGATCGAGATGGGTGCCAAAGCGGGCCTGGTCGCGCCAGACGAAACCACCTTCAATTATGTACGCGGCCGTCTGCACGCGCCGAAAGGCAAAGATTTTGACGATGCCGTCGCGTACTGGAAAACCCTGAAAACCGACGACGGCGCGACGTTTGATACCGTGGTGACGCTGCAGGCGGCAGAGATTGCCCCGCAGGTGACCTGGGGCACCAACCCGGGCCAGGTGATCTCAGTGACGGATAATATCCCCGATCCGGCGTCATTCAGCGATCCAGTGGAACGCGCCAGCGCCGAAAAAGCGCTGGCCTACATGGGCCTGAAATCCGGGATCCCGCTGACGGATGTGGCTATCGATAAAGTGTTTATCGGCTCCTGCACCAACTCGCGAATCGAAGATTTACGCGCCGCGGCGGAAATCGCTAAAGGGCGTAAAGTGGCGCCGGGTGTCCAGGCGCTGGTGGTGCCGGGTTCCGGTCCGGTGAAAGCGCAGGCGGAAGCGGAAGGCCTGGATAAGATTTTCATCGAAGCCGGCTTTGAGTGGCGCTTACCGGGTTGCTCGATGTGTCTGGCAATGAACAATGACCGCCTGAATCCGGGCGAGCGCTGTGCCTCCACCAGCAACCGTAATTTTGAAGGCCGTCAGGGCCGCGGCGGACGCACGCACCTGGTGAGCCCGGCAATGGCCGCAGCGGCAGCTGTTACCGGTCATTTCGCCGATATCCGTAATCTGAAGTAAGGAGACCATCATGGCAGAGAAATTTACCCAACATACCGGCCTGGTGGTTCCGCTGGATGCTGCAAACGTCGATACCGACGCGATTATTCCCAAGCAGTTTTTGCAGAAAGTGACCCGCACTGGCTTTGGCGCCCACCTGTTTAACGACTGGCGCTTTCTCGACGATAAAGGCCAGCAGCCGAACCCGGATTTTGTGCTGAATTTCCCGCAATACAAAGGGGCGTCAATCCTGCTGGCACGTGAAAACTTCGGCTGCGGCTCCTCGCGCGAGCACGCGCCGTGGGCGTTGACCGATTACGGCTTTAAGGTCGTTATTGCGCCAAGCTTTGCCGATATCTTTTACGGCAACAGCTTCAATAACCAGCTGCTGCCGGTAACCTTGAGCGACGAGCAGGTCGACGAGCTGTTCAAGCTGGTGCAGGCCAACCCGGGCATGACGTTTGAAGTGGATCTGGAAGCGCAGGTAGTTAAAGCTGGGGATAAAACCTACAGCTTTAAGATCGACGACTTCCGTCGCCACTGTATGCTCAACGGCCTGGATAGCATCGGCCTGACGCTGCAGCACGGAGAGGCGATTTCCGACTATGAACGCAAGCTGCCGGCGTTTATGAATTAACCTTCGGGCCCGGTCATTTGACCGGGCTTTTTATTTTATCGTGGCGGGAAATTGAGATCCCGCGCACAAAAAACAATATTCTCGCGCTGGTCGCCAGACCATTACGCTGACCTGCACTAAGAGATAAAGGCGAATCATTCCGCTTTCCTCCCCTTTCTCTGCGCTGTTTATGTATTATCCCTTCACTGCAAGTAAAAATAAGGTACGAGTGTTTAATATAAAAATATAAGAATGTGAAGGAAGCGTTAATCTCATAGAGAACCCCTATAGCTCAGAACAAAAAAAAGCATTATTTTTCGATTTTTCCCCTCGCTATCTTTTACCACAGAGAAATATTAACTAAGGACACGCCCGGGCCCCCGCATATCGGCCTCCCGGCCTCCTGTGGAGAGAAGAGATGAGCCACTACCCGCACCTTTTCAGTCCGTTGACCATCAACGGCATGACGCTTAAAAACCGCATTATCATGCCCCCTATGGGCACCAATATGGCCACGCTCAACGGCGAGGTCTCGCAGGAACAGCTTGAATACTACGAACTGCGGGCTAAAGGCGGCACCGGACTTATCACCATCGAAAATATCTGTATTGATTTTCCCTTCGCTTCCAATGGCACCACACAGCTGCGCATCGATAACGATCAATATATTCCGCGACTGTTTAAATTAACCGAAACCCTGCATAAACATGGCGCCTGCGTATCCATTCAGTTAAATCATGCTGGCGCTTCCGCTTATGCCTACCGCCTCGACGGTCAGACGCCGCTCTCCTCCTCCTCGACGCCCTCGAAAAAGAACGGAAATATTCCGCGCCCGATGACGCATGAGGAAATTTATCATGCCGTTGAAAAATTTGGTGATGCCGCGGAGCGCGTTCGTCGTGCGGGTTTTGACAGCGTCGAAATTCATGCCGGTCATTCCTATTTAATTAGCCAGTTTTTATCGCCGTTATTTAACAAACGCACCGATGAATTTGGCGGCAGCGTCGAAAACCGTACCCGGATATTAAGTCTGATTATCGATAAAGTGCGCGCCTGCGTGGGGCCGCGTTTTCCGGTCAGCCTGCGCATCAGCGCCGATGACTTCCTCAAAGGTGGCAATACCCTCGAAGATTCCCTGCGGATCCTTGAACTCTGCCAGGATAAGGTCGATATCATCAACGTCTCTGCGGCGCAGAATGACAACCTGAATCTGCAAATCGACCAGATGTCGCTGGAGGATGGCTGGAAGCGCTATCTTTCCCGCGCGGTGCGCGATAAATTCCATAAGCCCACGGTCATCGCCGGCAATATTCGCTCACCACAGGTGGCCGAGGATATTCTCGCCAGCGGCGATGCCGACCTTATTGCCATTGGCCGCGGCCTGATTGCCGAGCCGGAGTGGGTGCAGAAGGTGCAAGGCGGTAAAGAGCGCCTGATGCGCAAATGCATCTCCTGCAATATCGGTTGCGCTGACCATCGCATCGCCCGCTCGCGCCCGCTGCGCTGTTCGATTAACCCAGACATCATCCACGGCGATGCCTACAAAATGCGCCGCGTCAGTCGCGAAACGAACGTAGTAGTCATCGGCGCCGGCACCGCCGGGATGGAAGCCGCCTGCACCGCGGCGGAAGTCGGTTGCCATACCTGGCTGCTGGAGGCGAAAAACCACGTCGGCGGTCTCGCCAGCGATATCTCCCGTCTGCCAGAGAAAAAGCGCATCGCCGATTTCCCGCAGTTTATGAAAAATCGCATCGCCTCGCTGGACAACCTGATGCTGCAGGTCGGCAAACGTGCCGACGTGGCCTCAGTTTCCGCCCTGCATCCGCATCTGATTGTCAACGCCACCGGCTCAACGCCGCTGCTGCCGCCCATTGAAGGCTTGCGGGAAAACATTGATACCGCGGACGGCAAAGTCTTTTCCATTACCGGCATGATCGACAACCTGGCGAAATTTACCAATATCGAGGGTAAACGTATCGCCGTCGTCGGCGCAGGCGCCGTTGGCCTCGACGTTATCGAATACTTTACGGCACGCGGCGCACAGGCGGTATTAATCGAGATGCAGGACGCCGCCGGTCGCGACCTCGACATCATTACCAAAAATGCCATGTTGACCATGCTCGACGAGCACCAGGTCGAACAGCACATGAATACCCAACTGATGGCGGTCGCTGCTGACCATTTCCGGGTGAAAAATACACAGCAAACCTTCGATATCCCCTTTGACTATGGCTTTGTCTGCCTGGGGATGCGCGCCAACCGGACGGGTCTCGACGAGATCGAGCGCTGGGCCAATGCCAATAACGTCAAAATCATGAATATCGGCGACAGCCTGATGGCGCGGCGCATTATCGACGGCATCCGCGAAGGCCGCAACGTGCTGGATACCCTGGAAGACATGGGTGCGCTGGGCAGCCGCGAAGCACAACGAATTCCCTTTCTAACTTATTGAGGATTTTTGTCATGGCAGAACGTATTACTGGACACACTGAGCTGATTGGCCTGATCGCCACCCCGATTCGCCACAGCATGTCACCCACCATGCATAACGAGGCTTTCGCCCATCTCGGGCTGGACTATGTTTATCTGGCTTTTGAAGTCGGTAATCAGGAGCTGAAAGACGTTGTGCAGGGCTTCCGGGCAATGAAGCTGCGCGGCTTTAATGTCTCTATGCCGAACAAAACCGAAATTTGCCAGTATCTCGATAAACTGTCGCCGGCGGCGCAGCTGGTCGGGGCGGTCAACACCGTGGTCAACGACGATGGCGTACTGACCGGGCATATCACCGACGGCACCGGCTATATGCGCGCCCTTAGCGAAGCGGGTATCGATATCATCGGCAAGAAGATGACCGTGCTCGGCGCCGGCGGTGCGGCGACCGCGCTCTGCGTCCAGGCGGCACTGGATGGCGTGAAAGCAATCTCCATCTTTAACCGCCGCGATAAATTCTTCGCCAACGCCGAAGAAACGGTAGCTAAGATCCGCAACAACACCAACTGCGAGATCCATTTGTTCGATCTCGACGATCATGACAAGCTGCGCGCCGAAATCGACAGCAGCGTGATCCTGACCAATGCCACCGGCGTTGGCATGAAGCCGTTCGAAGGCCAAATGCTGCTGCCGAACGACAGCTTCCTGCGCCCGGATCTGATCGTCTCTGACGTCGTCTACAACCCGCGTAAAACCCACCTGCTGGAAGTGGCGGAGAAAAAAGGCTGCCGCACCCTGAACGGTCTGGGGATGATGCTGTGGCAAGGCGCGCGCGCGTTCGAAATCTGGACGGGTAAACAGATGCCGGTTGATTACATCAAGAGCATTCTGTTCTAAGAGGCGAATGATGAAAAATAAATACATCCCTACTGCGGCAGGGCTGTATCTCAACTACCTGATCCACGGCATGGGGGTGCTTTTAATCACCCTCAACATGGCCCATCTTCAGGAACAGTGGGGAACAGATGCTGCTGGCGTATCCATCGTTATCTCCTCGTTAGGTATCGGCAAGCTGGCGACCATTGTGACCGGCTTTTTGTCGGATCGCTTTGGCCGTAAGCCTTTTATTTATCTGGGGATCCTCAGCTATCTAATCTTCTTTGTCGGCATCCTGCTGACTAAAAATATCTATCTGGCCTACGTCTTCGGCATTATGGCGGGCCTGGCGAATAGCTTCCTCGACTCCGGAACCTATCCGGCGCTGATGGAGTCTTTCCCGCACTCCGCCAGCCGGGCCAACGTGCTGATCAAAGCCTTCGTTTCCGCCGGGCAGTTCCTGCTGCCGTTCATTATCAGCTTCCTGATCTGGGCGAATCTGTGGTTCGGCTATTCGTTCGTGATTGCAGCGGGGCTGTTTGTCCTGAGCGGTATCTACCTGCTCAAAATGCCGTTCCCTGATAGCCAGTCGGCGAAAAAAGAGGAAACCTCCACGGCGCAGGCGGAAGCAACTGCCCGGCCGCAGGCCAATAAACTGGATATGGTGGTCTTCACCCTGTACGGCTACATTGGCATGGCAACCTTCTATCTGGTCAGCCAGTGGCTGGCGCAGTACGGTCAGTTTGTGGTCGGCCTGCCCTATGCCTCGGCGATTAAACTGCTTAGCATCTATACCGTCGGTTCGCTGGTTTGCGTCTTCGTGACCGCCGCCTTCGTCAAAGAGGTGTTCAGCTCAGCCATCGCCATGATCATCTATACTGGCCTGTCGATGATTTCGCTGCTGCTGGTGTGCCTGTTCCCGACGCCGATGATGGTCACCGGCTTCGCCTTTGTCATCGGCTTTGCCGCCGCCGGCGGGGTACTGCAGCTGGGAGCAACCATCATGGCGATGAGTTTCCCGAACGGAAAAGGCAAGGCAACCGGGATCTTCTACACCGCCGGCAGTATCGCCAGCTTCACGATCCCGCTGATCACCGCAAAGCTTTCGCAGATCAGTATCGCCAGCATTATGTGGTTTGATCTTCTGATCGCCGTAATCGGCTTTGTGATCGCCCTGTACATCGGCTATCGTCAACTGCAGGCTCGGGCGGCACAAAAAGTGTCCCGCACCGCAGTCACCGCCTGAGGTTCAACGCGAACAATAATGGATACCTACATGACAAATGCAGTAACCGTAAAGAACATCACCTTTCAGGAAGGGGAAACCCTCATTTGTGTACCGCTGATCGGCAAAACCCTGGATGAGATACTGGGTAACGCCCACGGCCTGGTTGACGCCGGGGCCGATATTATCGAGTGGCGCGTTGACCACTTTACCCAGGTCAGAGAACTGACCCAGGTGATGACCGCGCTGGCGGAAATCCGTGGCGCGCTGAAAGCGCTCCCGCTGCTGTTCACCTTCCGCAGCAAAAAAGAAGGTGGCGAAACCGAGATCAGCGACGAAGCATATTTCACGCTCAATCGCGAAGCCGCGCGCAGCGGACTGGTTGATGTTATCGATATCGAGCTATTCAATGATGAAGCGCAGATCCGCGCGCTGGTTGACGATGCGCATGCCGCGGGCGTCAAGGTGATCATGAGTAACCATGATTTCCACAAGACCCCCGCTCAGGAAGATATTATCTATCGCCTGCGCCGCATGCAGGATCTGGGTGCCGACCTGCCGAAGATCGCGGTGATGCCGCAGTCGCCGCAGGACGTTCTGACCCTGCTCGCCGCCACGCTGACCATGAAAGAAAAATATGCGACTCGCCCGCTGATTACCATGTCGATGGGGAAATCCGGTGGCGTTAGCCGGGTGACCGGGCGCTTGTTCGGTTCGGCGATGACCTTCGGCACCGTAGGACAGGCTTCTGCGCCAGGACAGATCGCTATCGCTAAGCTACGTGAAGTGATGGATATTCTCTCCTGATACCCGGATGGCCCGGAGATCACCTCCGGGCCAATCGCTAACAGAGATTCTGGCTGTCGTGGATAACTACATTTTTAAATGACTGTAGCGCTGGGGAAAGTAGCCGATCTTTCATTGTCGCCAGATAGATGTAGCGTGGGGGGATGGTGTTTTTAATCTTCAGGATGTGAACGTTGTAATAGGAGAGCGCAGAGATCCGCGGCATAATCGCGATCCCATAGTCAATACTGACCAGCCCGGCCATCGCGGTATCCTCTTCCACGTAGCAGGCGATCTCCGGTACCAGCTTTTGCTGCATAAACACATTATCGATAAACGGACGTAAACCGCTATTCTCTGAAAAATAGATATAGGGATAATGAATCGTCTCTACCAGATCGACCTCATGTTCATACAAGCGGGCCAACGGATGATCCTTCGCCGTGACCACCACCAGCTCCTGCTGAATAACAGGAATAAAATCGATATCCGGCTCATCCGCAATATAAGAGCAAATCGCCAGATCGACTTTGCCAGCTTTCAGCTCCTGCAATAGGGTCAGCGATGTCCCCTGAGTAAAAGAAAAAGTAACGTTGTGACATTCAGGTGAAAGAGAATATTGATTAATTAACTGCGGAACAACATATTCGCCCATCGTGTAAATAAAGGCGATGCGAATATTCTCTTTATTCTCGGCGCCATTTTTTTGTAATGTCATCCGGCCATTCTCCAGCGAGGCCAGCGCATCTTCGACATACGGCAAAAAACGCTTGCCGTTTTGCGTAATTTTAACGTTCCGTCCCTGTCTGGCGAACAGCGCGACCCCTAACTCCTTCTCCAGCTCCGATATCGCATGGCTTAGCGAGGGCTGGGTGATGCACAGACTGGAGGCGGCTTCGGTGTAATGTTCGGTTTCAGACAGACGTTTAAAATAATAAAGTTGCTTTAGGTTCATTATTTTTGCCCGTATAATATAAGAATAAATGCACTGACGCTAATATACCATGCAAGCCACCAATAATGTGCGGGAGCGGGTAAATATCGGCGTTACATCAAATATTCTTTTGTGAAGCGTATGAATGTGCAACAAAGGGTTGCCATTCATAGATACTATCTATAGTTCCTGGAGATGTTTTTGCATGTGCGAATATATGCAAAAATATTTTAAACTTTAAAGGAACTCGCTATGAGTATGTCAAACTCTCAGGAAGTCCTCACTTCCTCATCGGGGACGAAAAAAAGAAGCCGCGTTCGGATAGTTATTTTACTGCTGTTGTCCGTCGGAACGATGATCAATTATCTCGATCGCACCATCCTGGGTATTGTCGCCCCACAATTAACCCAGGAAATTCATATCGATCCAGCGATGATGGGCATCATTTTCTCCGCCTTTGCCTGGACCTATGCGCTGGCGCAGATCCCTGGCGGGGTATTTTTAGACCGTTTTGGTAACAAGCTCACTTATGCCCTGTCTATTTTCTTCTGGTCGCTGTTTACTCTGCTGCAAAGTTTTACCCTCGGGCTGAAAACCCTGCTCCTCCTGCGCCTGGGGCTTGGCGTCAGCGAAGCGCCCTGCTTTCCGGCCAACAGCCGCATCGTCAGCACCTGGTTTCCCCAGCATGAGCGCGCGCGGGCGACGGCAACATATACAGTTGGCGAATATATAGGGCTGGCCGCTTTCTCGCCGCTGTTATTTCTAATCCTCGAACACCATGGCTGGAGAACGCTGTTTTTTCTCACCGGCGGATTAGGTATTTTATTTACGTTGGTATGGTGGCGTTTTTATCACGAACCGCATGAATCACGCACGGCTAATAAAGCAGAGCTGGATTACATCGGCGCAAACAACATTAACAATAAAATCCAGAACGTTCCATTTAACTGGCGTGACGCCAGGCGTCTGCTGGGCTGTCGTCAGATCGTAGGCGCCAGTCTGGGTCAGTTCGCCGGGAACACTACGCTGGTGTTTTTCCTGACGTGGTTTCCCAGCTATCTTGCCAATGAGCGCCATCTTCCCTGGCTTCACGTCGGATTCTTCGCCACCTGGCCCTTCCTCGCCGCCGCAATCGGCATCCTCTTCGGCGGCTGGCTCTCGGACCGGTTGCTGAAGCGAACCGGCTCCGTCAACATCAGTCGAAAGTTACCAATAATTTCCGGTTTATTGTTGTCCAGCTGTATTATTGCGGCGAACTGGGTAAGCGCTAACAGCACCGTTATCATTATTATGTCGGTGGCGTTTTTTGGCCAGGGAATGGTCGGTCTGGGCTGGACATTAATTTCTGATATTGCCCCGGAAAATATGGCAGGCCTCACCGGCGGCATATTTAATTTCTGTGCCAATATGGCATCCATTATTGCGCCACTGATAATTGGCGTGATTATTTCCGCAACGGGTAATTTCTTTTACGCACTGATCTACGTCGGCCTGACGGCGCTGATCGGCGTGATTGCCTACATTTTTATCATCGGCGATATCAAGCGTATCGTCCTGGAGTAGTCAGCTTGCCCCGGCGACGCTGTACGCCGGGGCAAGGCGGTTTGTCAGATATCCTTCACCTTGCTGGTCAAAAACAGCGTCACCAGCGAAATCGCGGCGATCGTCCAGTAGACGCTGGCGTGGCCATAACTTTGCGACAGCGCCCCCTGCATCACCCCGGCGAGGATCACGCCGGTGGAAATACTGTTGGTGAACAGGGTGGTCGCTGCCCCCGCCCGGCCCGGCATTAAATCCTGGAACCACAGCATCCCGATCCCGGCGATAATACCGATAAAGACCGCGTTAAACAGCTGCAGGGCCAGCAGCGCCGTACGCTCATGAAACAGAATCAACCCGGCATAAAACAGCACACCGGCCGCGACCGCCGCCACCATCATTTTCCGTTTGCCAAAGCGCTTCACGTAGTAACCGGCGAGGATCATCGCCGGTATCTCCAGTCCGGCGGCAGTGCCCATCAGGATCCCGGCCAGGCTATCGGGAAGGCCGAGATCGCTACTGATCCACAGCGGCATATCAATGATATACATCGTGTTGCAGGTCCACATCAGCGTGGAGGCGATAAACAGCATGCGTACGTTCTTATCCTGCCAGCCGCCGGCCTGCACCAGCGCCGCCGCCTCTTCCGAAGGCTGTTCCACCCGCGGGACCGAGGGCAGTTTGATGGCAATCAGCGCCAGACTAATCACAAAGATGCCCGCCGCAATGGAAAACATGGTGGTAAAGCCATAATTGAGGGCCAGCATAAAGGCCAGAGGCGGGCCAATCACCCACGCCAGCGACAGCTGGGCGCGCATGATCGAGCTGAACATCACCACTTCCCGCGCTGAGCTGTCGGCATACTCCCGCGCCAGGGCGAAGAGCTGCGGCATCGCGGCATTGGCGATGGACGCCAGCATCACGCCGCAGGTAATTAGCGTCAGGTAGTGACGATTGAAGGCAAACAGCAGCGCATTGCCCACCGCCATCAGGCAGCAGAGCATAATTAACCGCCGCCGATCGCCGCGGCTATCGGAGCGCTTAGCCAACGCCAGACTCACCAGAATCCCGACAATAGCATTCACGGTGTAGAACAGGCCCACCCAGAACGGCTGCGCCCCTACTTCGCGGCTGAGAAACAAACTCAACGTCGGCGCCTGCAACGCGCCCGCCACGCCCATCATAAAAGCAACCAGCATAAAGGCGGCATAGACGCCGTTTAGCCGTCGCCCCATCGTCATCAACCACAGCATGAAATGTCCTTAACACACGCGAAGTAAACGAAAAAAGCCAGCAGAGGATTTCTGCTGGCGGGTGATTCTATACTCTATGGGTTTCATGTTGCAGGACAAAACGGTTAACCGTTTTGCACAGCGCTTGCGCTGGCCCTGAAAGGGTGAGCGTGGCCAAAACGTTAGGCCCTGAGCGCATCGACAGCGAAACGAGCGGTCGCGGCCAACGCCCCTGCAGCGTGAAAAACGACGAGTATAACACCAATACTCAGTCACACATGATGTCTGCAAGTCAATGATCAGAGGCCTTTGACGTCACTCCCCACTGCATCAGTTCTCCCAGGATTTCCTGTTGTCGTCCTGCCATCAGGCGGGCCAGCCAGGACGCATCCTGCGTCGCAGAAAAATAGCGCTGGTAGAACGATTTTGCGGTAGACCTCATCATATTCACCTCCTCGCTTCATCGGGATTCATTATTGGCTTAATATGGGGAGTAATAAATTGCTGAGTTTTGCGCAGGAGTTCCCCTTTTATGTCTTCCAGCCGTCTGCAACAACAGTTCATCCGCTTATGGCAGTGCTGCGACGGCAAGTCGCAGGAGACCACCCTCAACGAGCTGGCGGAAATGCTGAGCTGCTCGCGCCGTCATATGCGCACCTTGCTCAATATGATGGAGTCCCGCGGTTGGTTGGCCTGGGAGGCGGAGGCAGGCCGCGGCAAGCGTTCGCGGCTGACCTTTCTCTATACCGGTCTCGCCCTGCAGCAGCAGCGTGCCGAAGATCTCCTCGAGCAGGATCGCATCGATCAGTTGGTGCAGCTGGTCGGCGATAAGGCCGCCGTCCGCCAGATGCTGATCTCTCATCTTGGCCGCAGCTTTCGCCAGGGGCGGCATATCCTGCGCGTGCTTTACTACCGTCCGATGAAGAATTTACTGCCCGGCAGCGCGCTGCGGCGTTCGGAAACGCATATTGCCCGGCAAATATTCAGCGCCCTGACGCGGGTAAATGAGGAAAATGGGGAACTGGAAGCCGATATTGCCCACCACTGGCAGCAACTGACCCCCACCCACTGGCGCTTTTTCCTCCGCCCGGGCATCCATTTTCACCATGGCCGTGAGCTGGAGATGGAGGATGTAATCGCCTCTCTGCAGCGCAGCAATGCCCTGCCGCTCTATTCACATATCGAACGCATCGAATCGCCCACCGCCTGGACCCTGGATATTCATCTGCGCCAGCCCGACCGCTGGCTGCCCTGGCTGCTGGGTCAGGTGCCGGCGATGGTGCTGCCGCAGGAGTGGCAGACCATGAACCACTTTTCCTCCATGCCGGTCGGCACCGGCCCTTATGCCGTGGTGCGTAACAATCAGAACCAGCTCAAGATCCATGCCTTTGAAGACTATTTTGGCTACCGGGCGCTGATCGATGAGGTGAACGTCTGGGTGCTGCCGGAAATTAGTGAAGAGCCCAATGGGGGCCTGACGCTGCAGGGCAATACCGAAAGCGAAAAAGCGGTGGAGAGTCGCCTGGAAGAGGGCTGCTATTACCTGCTGTTCGACTCGCGAAGCCCGCTGGGGGCCAACGACGCGGTGCGTCGCTGGTTAAGCTATCTGTTTCAGCCCGCCAACCTGCTCTACCATGCGGGCGAACACTACCAGGGCAACTGGTTTCCCGCCTACGGCCTGCTGCCGCGCTGGCATCACGCCAGTAACCACGCCTGCGAGAAGCCTGCGGGGCTGGAGACCGTCACCCTCACCTATTACCGCGATCATGTCGAACACCGGGTGATCGGCGGGATTATGCGTGACCTGCTGGCAGCGCATCAGGTGAAGCTGGAGATCCAGGAGCTGGAGTATGATGCCTGGCATCGCGGCGAGGTGGTCAGCGATATCTGGCTCAACAGCGTTAACTTCACCTTGCCGATCGAATTCTCACTCTTCGCCTATCTGTACGAAGTCCCGCTCATTCAGCGCTGCATCCCCATTGACTGGCAGGCAGACGCTTGCAACTGGCGCGCGGGAGAGTTTAATCCGGCCACCTGGAGCCAGCGACTGCTGGCCGGGCAACATATCGTGCCGCTGATCCACCACTGGCTGATGATTCAGGGGCAGCGCAGTATGCGCGGCGTACGGATGAACACCCTCGGCTGGTTCGACTTTAAATCCGCGTGGTTTGCGCCGCCGGAGCCGTAAGCGCTTTCCGTCATCTGACAAAATCATTACACTAAGGCCGTTCTCAACGGGGTGCTAATAAACATACGCAATATCATTCAAGTTGCATCAAGGCAGCAAGCGGGTGAATCCCCTGGAGCATAGATAACTATGTGACTGGGGTGAACGCGCGAAGCTAACGCAGATGCGGCTTGAAGGATGAAGCGTATGGGCTGAGAAAATACCCGTCGAACCTGATCCGGATAACGCCGGCGAAGGGATTTGAGGCTCACTCAAAATCCTTTGCCCCCCCTTTTTTCTGAGGTGCAAAGTGTTGAAAAAATTACTCCCGCTGCTGGCGCTCGTCGCCATGCCCGCTCTGGCTAAGCCTGTCCTCACCGTCTATACCTATGACTCCTTCTCTGCCGACTGGGGCCCCGGCCCGGCGGTCAAAAAAGCCTTTGAAGCGGACTGCGGCTGCGAACTGAAGTTCGTCGCCCTGGAAGATGGCGTTTCGCTACTGAATCGCCTGCGCATGGAAGGCAAGAACAGCAAAGCCGACGTCGTGCTTGGCCTGGATAACAACCTGCTGGAAGCCGCGGCGCAGAGTAAACTGTTCGCCAAAAGCCACGTTCCCGCCAGCGCGGTCAGCGTGCCGGGCGGCTGGGATAATGACACCTTTGTCCCCTACGATTACGGCTACTTCGCCTTCGTCTATGACAAAAATAAACTGGCTAACCCGCCGAAGAGCCTGAAAGAGCTGGTTGAGAGCCCGCAGAAATGGCGCGTCATCTACGAAGATCCCCGCACCAGCACCCCGGGGCTGGGTCTGCTGCTGTGGATGCAAAAGGTCTATGGCGATAAAGCACCCGAGGCCTGGCAGAAGCTGGCGGCGAAAACGGTCACCGTCACCAAGGGCTGGAGTGAAGCCTACGGTCTGTTTCTGAAAGGGGAAAGCGACCTGGTCTTAAGCTACACCACCTCGCCGGCTTACCACATAATTGAAGAGAAGAAAGACAACTATGCGGCGGCGAGCTTCGCTGAAGGCCATTATCTGCAGGTCGAAGTTGCCGCGCGTACCGCCGCCAGCAAGCAGCCGGAACTGGCGGAGAAGTTCCTCAAATTTATGGTCTCGCCTGGCTTCCAGAACGCCATCCCCACCGGGAACTGGATGTACCCGGTGACTCAGGTCGCGCTGCCGGCCGGGTTTGATACCCTGGTGAAGCCGCAGACCACCCTGGCGTTTACCCCGCAGCAGGTCGCCAGCGAGCGTCAGACCTGGATTAATGCATGGCAACGCGCCGTCAGCCGCTAAACCTTAGCGGGCTATTACCGGGCCTTTTTGCCGCCACCCTGCTCTGCGCCGTCGCGCTGGCGGCATTTATGGCGCTGTGGTTTAGCGCGCCCGGCGCGGGCTGGCAATCGGTCTTCAGCGATAGCTACCTGTGGCACGTGGTGCGCTTCTCCTTCTGGCAGGCGTCGCTGTCAGCGCTGTTCTCGGTGGGGCCGGCGATCTTTCTCGCCCGCGCGCTTTACCGGCGTCGCTTCCCGGGCCGCACGCTGCTGCTGCGCCTGTGCGCAATGACCCTGATCCTGCCGGTGCTGGTGGCGGTGTTTGGCATCCTCAGCGTCTATGGCCGCCAGGGGTGGATCGCCGCGCTGTTCCACGCGCTCGGCTGGCAGTGGGATTTCTCGCCCTACGGTCTGCAGGGCATCCTGCTGGCGCACGTCTTTTTCAATATGCCGATGGCCACCCGCCTGCTGCTGCAGGCGCTGGAGAGTATCCCTGGTGAACAGCGGCAAATTGCCGCCCAGCTTGGCATGCGCGGCTATGCCTTCTTCCGCTTCGTCGAATGGCCGTGGATGCGCCGGCACATTCCCGCCGTCGCTGCGCTGATTTTTATGCTCTGCTTTGCCAGCTTCGCCACCGTGCTCTCGCTGGGCGGCGGCCCGAAAGCCACCACGATTGAGCTGGCTATCTACCAGGCGCTGAGCTTTGACTACGATCCGGCGCGAGCGGCAATGCTGGCGCTGATCCAGATGCTTTGCTGCCTCGCGCTGGTGCTGCTCAGCCAGCGTCTGAGTAAAGCGGTGGCTATCGGCGTCAGCCATGTCCACGGCTGGCGCGACCCTGACGATCGCCTGCATAGCCGCCTGAGTGATGGACTCTTGATCGGCGCCGCCCTGCTGCTGCTGCTCCCGCCGCTGCTGGCGGTCATCGTCGACGGGATCAACCGCAACATGCTGAACGTGCTGGCGCAGCCGGCGCTCTGGCAGGCATTGAGTACCTCTCTGCGCATCGCCATCGCCGCCGGGCTGTTGAGCGTAACCCTGACGATGATGCTGCTGTGGAGCAGCCGGGAGCTGCGCGCCCGCCAGCGGCCGCTGGCCGGGCAGGCGATGGAGCTGAGTGGCATGTTAATCCTTGCGATGCCGGGGATTGTGCTCGCCACTGGCTTTTTTCTGCTGCTCAGTAACAGCGTCGGACTGCCGGAGTCAGCCGACGGCATCGTCATCTTCACCAATGCCCTGATGGCGATCCCCTACGCGCTTAAAGTGCTGGAAAACCCGATGCGCGACGTGACCGCCCGCTACAGTATGCTGTGCCAGTCGCTGGGGATTGAAGGCTTCACGCGGCTGCGGGTGGTTGAGCTTCGCGCCCTCCGGCGCCCGCTGGCCCAGGCGCTCGCCTTCGCCTGCGTGCTGTCGATTGGTGACTTCGGCGTGGTGGCCCTGTTCGGTAACGAGGCGTTCCGCACCCTGCCTTTCTATCTGTACCAGCAGATAGGCGCCTACCGCAGCCAGGACGGCGCCGTCACCGCCCTGCTCCTGCTGCTGCTCTGTTTCTTATTATTTACGCTGATTGAAAAACTTCCGGGGCGTGATGCTAAAACTCAATGATGTGACCTGGCTGTACCAGCATCTGCCGATGCGCTTTACCCTCGACGTCGCGCGCGGCGAGCGTATCGCGGTGCTCGGCCCCAGCGGCGCCGGAAAGAGCACGCTGCTGAATCTGATCGCCGGTTTTCTGCCGCCCGCCAGCGGCAGCCTGCAGATCAACGGCGAGACGCATAACGCGACGCCGCCGGCGCAGCGTCCGGTCTCAATGCTGTTCCAGGAGAATAACCTGTTTAACCATCTCACGGTTCGGCAGAATATCAGCCTCGGGATCCACCCGGGCCTGAAACTGAGCCGCGAGCAGCAGGCGCAGGTGGCGGCGATGGCCGGACAGATGGGAATTGATGCGCTGCTGGAACGCCTGCCGGGCGAGCTTTCCGGCGGTCAGCGGCAGCGCGCGGCGCTGGCCCGCTGTCTGGTGCGCCAGCAGCCAGTGCTGTTACTGGATGAACCCTTCTCAGCGCTTGACCCGGCGCTGCGTCAGGAGATGCTGTCCCTGGTCGCCGATGTCTGCGAGCAGCAGCAGCTCACGCTATTGATGGTCTCCCACAGCGTGGAAGATGCCGCGCGCATCGCGCCGCGCTCGATAGTGGTCGCCGAAGGGCGGATTGTCTGGGATGGCGCCACCGCCGAGCTGTTAAGCGGCAACAGCAGCGCCTCGCATCTGATGGGCATCAGCGCGCAATAACCTTGTGCAGGATCGCCAGATAGACCGGCATCAGCGGATGGCGGCAGACCAGAGTCAGCGCCGTCGCGGCGACCACCACCATCAGCGGTGACAGCCACAGCAGTCGGCCGCGCGGCAGCCAGCGGGTCAGGCGATCGCCTGAGGTTTTCGCGCTCCGCCACAGCCGCCAGCACAGCCACCCTGCCAGCCAGGCCAGCAGCGCCGCCCCTAACAGCAGCCATTTAAAGCTGGCGCTGTTTTCATCGGCCGGAATATCAATCGCCGCCCCGGCGAGAATGCCGGGCAGGAAATAGAGCGGGGGCCAGAGCAGGCAGCCGATAATATTCGGTAGCACAAACTTCGCCACCGGTAGATCGAGCATCCCGGCGACCATCGGCACCAGCGGTCGCGTCGGCCCAACAAAGCGGCCGATCAGAATGGTGATCATGCTGTGCTGATGCAACGCATGCTCGGTCTTCTCCAACAGGGCACGGTTTTTCTTCATAAACGACCAGCGGTGCAGCGGCTTTTTGAAACGCCAGCCGAGCCAGAATGAGATCCAGTCGCCCAGCAGGCAGCCTACGATCCCCGCCAGCCACGCCTGCCAGAAGTTAACCTCACCGCTGCCGATAAGCGCCCCAAGGCCGGCCATCATCACCGTTCCAGGTAAGATAAGCCCCACCAGCGCCAGCGACTCGAGAAAGGCCACCAGCATCACGGCTAACAACGAGTAGACCGTGGATTGGGTGATAAAGTGTTCCAGCAATGCTTGCATAATGTACCCGGTTAAAAAACGAAGCCCGGATTCTCCGGAGCCATCGCGCCCTCGTCAAGCCACCAATTGTCTTAATAGTTTACTGGCTGTGACATTTAAGCGGGTCATCATTTCACTTTCTTTACTTTTTATTCACATCCTGCACGGAATTCGCTCGGGCTGGCGCCGGTGCATTTTTTAAATACGCGCGAAAAATAGAGCTGATCTTCAAAACCGACGTTGCGCCCGACGGTGGCGATCGGCATCCGCGTCGTGCTCAGTAGCAGTTTGGCCTGGCTGATGCGCTGATCTTCCCGCCAGCCGAGCACGCTGATCCCCAGCTGCTGGCGGAACAGGTGCGACAGACGCGAGGGCGACAGGCAGACGTGCTGGGCGACGCTGGCAATATCAAAATGGCTGTCGGCCAGATGGTCGCTGATGTACTGGCAGGCGTCGCGCACCCGGTTATCCAGCGGCGGATGCAGCGATTCGTTGATCGCCTCCATGCGCCGCAGCAGCAGCTGTTCCAGCAGATTTATCGCCAGCAGTTCGGAATAGCGCCCCGCCCCCTGCCCGGCATCGACGATCTGGCCGAACAGTTCGCCAAAGCGCGCCTGCCACTGTTCATCCGGACGGAAAAAGCCGGTCTGGGCGAAGATCGTCGGCCAGTTGAGCCACTCGTGCCAGTAGGCGCGTGGCCGGAAGTAGACCCACTGGTGATACCACTCGCTGGCGTCGGGATGGCGGCCGTAGTGATGGATCTCCCCTGGCGGGAACAGCAGCATATCGCCCGGCCGGCAGACGAACTGCTCGCCGTGGTTATTGATAACACCCTCGCCGCGGATCGTCAGGTTGAGAATATAGCCTTTCATGCCCAGCGGGCGGTCGATAAAGAAATCCAGGTATCCCTGCGCCTCAATCGGCGTGAGGCCGGTGACCAGATGAGCGTTAAAAGAGTAGCCCGGCAGCAGCGGATCGTTTTGCGTTTCGGCCATACGCGTGGTTCTCCCCGAAGGTATTAGTGACACCAATTGTCCATATTCATCATTTTATCGCTCTCGGCCCTGTCGCGACTGCGACGGCGGTGGGAATTTCGCTAAAAAGCCGCACAGTAAGCGAAAAAAGCGCCAGCAGCGTGCATTCCACCGTGATATGCCGGGTAACAAAAGTGTCTATAAATACGGCAGGAAAGTCCACATCGAATATTTGCACGGCGTCACACTTTGCGAGGTGACAGCAAAATAATCCATAAGATTAGCGAATCCGGCCTGACGGATTTTGCCGGGGGTATCTACTGTTGCTGCATGAATGATTTCTGCATGGAGTAACAAGATGGCAATTGCGATTGGCCTCGACTTTGGTAGTGACTCAGTCCGCGCCCTGGCGGTGGAATGCGCGTCCGGCGCAGAGCTGGCGGCAAGCGTGGAGTGGTATCCGCGCTGGCGGGAAGGACAGTATTGCGATGGGGCTAACAACCGGTTCCGCCACCACCCGCGAGATTATATCGAGTCCATGGAAGCGGCGCTGAAAAGCGTGCTCGCTTCGCTGAGCGCCGAACAGCGCGCCGACGTCGTGGGCATTGGCGTCGACAGCACCGGCTCAACCCCGGCTCCCGTAGATGCCGAGGGCAAGGTGCTGGCGCTGCGCGAAGAATTCGCTGACAACCCTAACGCCATGTTTGTCCTGTGGAAGGATCACACGGCGGTCGAGGAAGCCGAGGCGATCACCCGCCTGTGCCACCAGCCGGGTAAAGAGGATTACTCGCGCTATATCGGCGGTATCTACTCCAGCGAATGGTTCTGGGCCAAAATCCTTCACGTCACCCGCGAAGATAGCGCCGTCGCCCAGGCAGCCGCCTCGTGGGTAGAACTTTGCGACTGGGTGCCTGCCCTGCTCTCCGGCACCACGCGCCCGCAGGATCTGCGCCGCGGCCGCTGCAGCGCCGGACATAAATCGCTGTGGCACGAAAGCTGGGGCGGTCTGCCGCCGGCCAGCTTCTTCGATGAGCTTGATCCCATCATTAACCAGCATCTGGCCTGGCCGCTGTTCACCGATACCTGGACGGCCGATGTGCCGGTCGGCACGCTGAGCGCAGAGTGGGCCGAGCGTCTGGGTCTGTCGCAGACTGTGGCCATCTCCGGCGGCGCCTTCGATTGCCATATGGGCGCCGTTGGCGCCGGGGCACAGCCTAACGCGCTGGTGAAAGTCATCGGCACCTCCACCTGCGACATCCTGATTGCCGATAAAGAGAGCGTCGGCGAGCGCACGGTAAAAGGCATCTGCGGGCAGGTCGACGGCAGCGTGGTTCCGCACTTTATCGGCATGGAGGCAGGCCAGTCCGCCTTCGGCGATATTTACGCCTGGTTTGGCCGCATTCTCGGCTGGCCGCTGGAACAGCTGGCTCAACAGCAACCGGCGTTGCGCGAGCAAATCAAAGCCAGCCAAAAACAGTTACTGCCGGCGCTCACCGAAGCCTGGGCCAGTAATCCCTCGCTCGATCACCTGCCGGTGGTGCTCGACTGGTTCAACGGCCGCCGCACGCCGAATGCCAACCAGCGTCTGAAAGGGGTGATCACCGACCTTAATCTGGCGACCGACGCCCCTGCGCTGTTCGGTGGCCTGATCGCCGCCACCGCCTTTGGCGCGCGCGCCATTATGGAGTGCTTCACCGAGCAGGGGATCCCGGTTAACAACGTGATGGCCCTCGGCGGTATCGCGCGGAAAAACCAGGTCATCATGCAGGCCTGCTGCGACGTGCTGAACCGCCCGCTGCAGATTGTCGCCTCCGATCAGTGCTGTGCGCTGGGGGCGGCTATCTTCGCCGCCGTCGCCGCCGGCGTCTACGACGATATTCCCGCCGCCCAGCAGCGAATGGCAAGCCAGGTGGAAACCACTCTGCAGCCGCGCCCGGCGCAGGCACAACGTTTCGAACAACTCTATCAGCGCTACCAGCAGTGGTCGGTCAGCGCTGAACAACACTATCTCCCTTCGGCTGCAAAGACGGAAAAAGCCCCGCAATCTCAGGCAGCGCTCACCCATTAAGGATACGAAAATGACGATTTTTGATAACTATGAAGTATGGTTCGTTATTGGCAGCCAACATCTGTACGGCCCGGAAGCCCTGCGCCAGGTGACGAAGCATGCCGAACATGTGGTGAACAGCCTGAATGCGGAAGCCAAACTGCCGTGCAAACTGGTCCTTAAGCCGCTGGGCACCACCCCGGACGAAATCACCCATATCTGCCGCGACGCCAACTACGATGACAAATGCGCCGGGTTAGTGGTCTGGTTGCATACCTTCTCGCCGGCAAAAATGTGGATCAACGGCCTGACCATCCTCAACAAGCCGCTGCTGCAGTTCCATACGCAATACAATGCCGCGCTGCCGTGGGACAGCATCGATATGGACTTTATGAACCTGAACCAGACCGCGCACGGCGGCCGCGAGTTCGGTTTCATCGGCGCCCGTATGCGCCAGCAACACAGCGTGGTCACCGGCCACTGGCAGGATAAAGAAGCCCACCAGCGCATCGGCGGCTGGATGCGCCAGGCGGTCTCCAAACAGGATACCCGCCATCTGAAAGTGTGCCGTTTCGGCGATAACATGCGCGAAGTGGCGGTGACCGACGGCGATAAAGTGGCGGCGCAGATCAAGTTTGGCTTCTCAGTGAACACCTGGGCGGTCGGCGATCTGGTGCAGGTGGTCAACAGCATCAGCGACGGCGATATCAGCGCGCTGGTCGATGAATATGAAAGCAGCTACCGTCTGACCCCGGCAGCGCAGGTTCACGGCGACAAGCGCCAGAACGTGCTGGACGCCGCGCGCATTGAGCTGGGGATGAAACGCTTCCTCGAGCAGGGTGGTTTCCACGCCTTTACCACCACCTTTGAAGATCTCCACGGCCTGAAACAGCTTCCTGGTCTCGCCGTACAGCGCCTGATGCAGCAGGGCTATGGCTTTGCCGGCGAAGGCGACTGGAAAACCGCCGCTCTGCTTCGCATCATGAAGGTGATGTCAACCGGTCTGCAGGGCGGCACCTCCTTTATGGAGGATTACACCTATCACTTCGACAACGGCAACGATCTGGTGCTCGGCTCGCATATGCTGGAAGTGTGCCCGACGATCGCTACCGCCGAGAAACCGATCCTCGACGTCCAGCCGCTGGGTATCGGCGGCAAAGCGGATCCGGCACGCCTGATCTTCAATACCCAGACCGGCCCGGCGATTGTCGCCAGCCTGATCGATCTGGGAGATCGCTTCCGTCTGCTGGTCAACACCATTGAAACCGTCCCGACGCCGCACGATCTGCCGAAGCTGCCGGTGGCCAACGCCCTGTGGAAAGCGCAGCCGGATCTGCGTACCGCTTCGGAAGCCTGGATCATCGCCGGTGGCGCGCACCATACCGTCTTCAGCCATGCGCTGAACCTCGACGATATGCGCCAGTTCGCCGAGCTGCACAATATCGAGCTGACGGTCATCGACAACGATACCCGTCTGCCGTCCTTCAAGGACGCGCTGCGCTGGAATGAAGTGTATTACGGTTCAAAACGCTAAGAGGCCGTCCCCTCACCCTTTCCCTCTCCCCGTTGGGGAGAGGATACCGACAGGGCGTCATGCCGCCTTTCTTCCTCTCCCGTTGGGAGAGGGCCGGGGTGAGGGATACCCGACTCGCCTGCTATTCGGAGCACATTATGTTAGAAGATCTTAAACGCCAGGTTCTGGAAGCCAACTTAGCGCTGCCGCAGCATAATCTGGTGACCTTAACCTGGGGCAACGTCAGCGCCGTCGACCGCGACCAGGGCGTTCTGGTTATCAAACCCTCCGGCGTGGATTACCGCGTGATGACCGCCGACGATATGGTGGTGGTCAGTCTGGAGACTGGCGAGGTGGTGGAAGGCAATAAGAAGCCCTCGTCGGATACCCCAACTCATCGCCTGCTGTATCAGGCCTTCCCGACGCTGGGTGGTATTGTGCATACCCATTCACGCCACGCCACCATCTGGGCGCAGGCCGGGCAATCCATTCCAGCGACCGGTACCACCCACGCTGACTATTTCTATGGCCCGGTCCCCTGCACCCGGTTGATGACCGATGCGGAGATCAACGGCGAATATGAGTGGGAAACCGGCAACGTAATTGTCGAAACTTTCCGTCAGCAGGGAATCGACCCGGCGCAGATGCCCGGCGTGCTGGTGCATTCCCACGGCCCGTTTGCGTGGGGTAAGAATGCCGAAGACGCAGTGCATAACGCCATCGTGCTGGAAGAGATCGCCTATATGGGCATCTTCTGCCGCCAGCTGGCGCCGCAGCTGCCGGATATGCAACAAACGCTGCTCGATAAGCACTATCTGCGTAAGCACGGGGCTAAAGCCTACTACGGCCAATAATCACCCTGCTCGCCACCGTCTGGTAGACCGGATAAGGCGCAAGCCGCAATCCGGGGCCACCTTAGCACCGAATAACTGTATAAAACCCCAGCACCTATTGAGAAACCAGGCTATAATCAGGCCTGGTTTTTTATCGGCGAGAATACCCGTGACCCAGCCACGAGCAGGTTTTTTACTCACCCGTCACTGGCGGGACACCCCGCAGGGCACCGAGCTCTCCTTCTGGCTGGCCACCGACGACGGCCCGCTGCAAGTCACACTCCCGCCGCAGGAGTCCGTTGCCTTTATCCCCGAAGCGCAGCGGGCGCAGGCTGAACGGCTGTTGCAGGGGGAGAAAGGCTTCCGCTTCGCGCCGCTGGCCCTGAAAGATTTCCACCGGCAACCGGTTGTCGGCCTCTACTGCCGCGCCCATCGTCAATTGATGCGTCTGGAGAAGATGCTCCGCGACAGCGGCGTCACCGTCTACGAGGGCGATATCCGCCCGCCGGAGCGCTACCTGATGGAGCGCTTTATTACCGCCCCGGTGTGGGTGGAAGGCGAAATGCGCGGCTCGCAGCTGGTCAACGCGCGCATGAAACCGAACCCTGACTATCGCCCGCCGCTGAGATGGGTGTCGCTGGATATCGAAACCAGCCGCCACGGCGAGCTGTACTGCATCGGGCTGGAAGGCTGCGGCCAGCGGGTGGTCTACATGCTGGGCCCCGAACCGGAAACGCCGCCAGACGCCGACTTCGAGCTGGTCTACATCGCCAGCCGCCCCCTGCTGCTGGAAAAGCTCAACGCCTGGTTTGCCGAACACGACCCCGACGTGCTGATCGGCTGGAACGTGGTGCAGTTCGATCTCCGCGTCCTGCAAAAGCACGCCGAGCGCTACCGCATCCCCCTGCGTCTTGGCCGCGGCAACAGTGAGCTGGAGTGGCGCGAGCACGGTTTTAAGAACGGCGTCTTTTTCGCCCAGGCCTGCGGGCGGCTGATTATCGACGGCATCGACGCGCTAAAATCGGCGTTCTGGAATTTCTCCTCCTTTTCACTGGAGGCCGTGGCCCGCGAACTGCTGGGTGAAGGTAAAGCCATTGACAACCCGTGGGATCGGATGGACGAGATCGATCGCCGCTTCCATGAAGACAAACCGGCGCTGGCAACCTATAACCTGCAGGATTGCGAGCTGGTCACGCGGATCTTCCATAAAACCGAGATCATGCCGTTTTTGCTCGAACGAGCGACGGTTAACGGCCTGCCCGCCGATCGCCACGGCGGTTCGGTCGCCGCCTTCAGCCATCTTTACTTCCCGCGCATGCACCGCCTGGGCTACGTGGCGCCGAATCTCGGCGACGTCCCCCCGCAGGCCAGCCCCGGTGGCTACGTGATGGACTCCCGCCCCGGTCTGTATGACTCGGTGCTGGTGCTGGACTACAAAAGCCTGTATCCGTCGATTATTCGTACCTTTCTAATCGATCCGGTCGGCCTGGTGGAAGGCCTGGCGCAACCCGATGACCAGCACAGTACCGAGGGCTTTCTCGGCGCCCGCTTCTCGCGCGACAAGCACTGCCTGCCGGGGATCGTCGGGCAGATCTGGCACGGCCGCGATGAAGCCAAACGCCAGCATAATAAGCCGCTCTCCCAGGCGCTGAAGATCATCATGAACGCCTTCTACGGCGTGCTGGGCACCAGCGCCTGCCGCTTCTTCGACCCGCGTCTCGCCTCGTCAATTACCATGCGCGGCCACGCGATCATGCGCCAGACCAAAGCGTTAATTGAAGCCAAAGGCTACGACGTTATCTACGGCGATACCGACTCCACCTTCGTCTGGCTGAAACGCCCGCACAGCGAAGCGCAGGCCGCAGAAATCGGCCGCGAGCTGGTCAGCGACGTCAATACCTGGTGGGCGCAGGAGCTTGGCAAAAGCCAACTGACCAGCACCCTGGAGCTGGAGTATGAAACCCACTTCTGCCGCTTTTTAATGCCGACGATCCGCGGCGCCGATACTGGCAGCAAGAAGCGCTATGCCGGGATGATTCAGGAGGGCGATGCCCAGCGCATGGTGTTTAAGGGTCTGGAGACGGTGCGTACCGACTGGACGCCGCTGGCCCAGCAGTTCCAACAGGAGTTATATCTGCGCATCTTCCGCAACCAGCCGTATCAGGACTATGTGCGGGAGACTATCGCCAGGCTGATGAACGGCGAGCTCGACGAACAGCTGATTTACCGCAAGCGCCTGCGCCGACCGCTGGCCGAGTATCAACGCAACGTACCGCCGCACGTACGCGCGGCCAGGCTTGCCGATGAGCACAACCTGAAGCGGGGACGTGCGCAGCAGTATCAGCAGCGCGGCACCATTAAATACGTCTGGACCACCAGCGGCCCGGAGCCGGTGGATTACCAGCTGTCGCCGCTCGATTATGATCACTATTTAACAAAGCAGTTGCAGCCAGTGGCGGAAGGGATCCTGCCCTTCGTCAACGATGACTTTGCTACAATAGTGACAGGGCAGCTGGGACTATTTTGATTTTTTCTCACCCCTTCCACAGGCACAAAAGCCGAAAAATGAAGGGTGCGGAGGAGGTGACGAACGTTCCTCCATCCAGTAATATAGCGCCCTTTCCATTCCTGGCCCCAATTTTGACGTATCTCCGATTATTCATGGAGATGATCAACTATTGCCTGCAATTAAAGAACAAAGAGCCGAACACATATGCCTTTTACACTTGGTCAACGCTGGATTAGCGACACAGAGAGCGAACTAGGATTAGGAACGGTGGTAGCGCTGGATGCGCGCATGGTCACTCTCCTTTTCCCCGCCATCGGCGAAAACCGTCTGTATTCTCGCAACGATTCCCCGATCACCCGCGTGATGTTTAACCCGGGAGACACCATCACCAGCCACGAAGGCTGGCAGCTCCACGTTGACGAAGTGAATGAAGAGAACGGGCTGCTGTCCTACACCGGTACCCGGCTGGACACCGAGGAAGCTAACGTGACTCTGCGTGAAGTGCTGCTCGACAGCAAACTGGTGTTCAGCAAGCCGCAGGACCGCTTGTTTGCCGGTCAAATTGACCGTATGGACCGCTTTGCCCTGCGCTACCGCGCGCGTAAGTTCCAGAGCGAACAGTACCGCATGCCGTGGAGCGGCCTGCGCGGCCAGCGCACCAGCCTGATCCCGCATCAGCTGAATATCGCCCACGATGTGGGCCGTCGTCACGCGCCGCGCGTCCTGCTGGCTGATGAAGTGGGCTTAGGTAAAACCATTGAAGCCGGGATGATCCTGCATCAGCAGCTGCTCTCCGGCGCCGCCGAGCGCGTGCTGATCGTGGTCCCGGAAACCCTCCAGCACCAGTGGCTGGTGGAAATGCTGCGCCGCTTCAACCTGCGCTTCTCGCTGTTCGACGACGAGCGCTATGCCGAAGCGCAGCACGATGCCTACAACCCGTTTGAAACCGAACAGCTGGTGATCTGCTCTTTAGACTTCGTGCGCCGCAGTAAGCAGCGTCTGGAGCACCTGTGCGACGCCGAGTGGGACCTGATGGTGGTCGATGAAGCGCACCATCTGGTGTGGAGCGAAGAGGCGCCGAGCCGTGAATATCAGGCGATCGAACAGCTGGCCGAACGCGTGCCGGGCATTCTGCTGCTGACCGCGACGCCGGAACAGCTGGGTATGGAGAGCCACTTTGCGCGTCTGCGTCTGCTGGATCCAAACCGCTTCCACGATTTCGAGCAGTTTGTTGAAGAACAGCAAAACTACCGCCCGGTCGCCGACGCCGTCGCCCTGCTGCTGGCAGGCAACACGCTGAGCGATAATGAACTCAATACCCTTGGCGATCTGATCGGCGAGCAGGATATCGAGCCACTGCTGCAGGCTGCTAACAGCGATCGCGAAGACGCTCAGGCGGCGCGCCAGGAGCTGGTCTCCATGCTGATGGACCGCCACGGCACCAGCCGCGTGCTGTTCCGTAACACCCGTAACGGCGTCAAAGGCTTCCCGAAACGCGAGCTGCACACCATTCGTCTGCCGCTGCCGACCCAGTACCAGACGGCCATCAAAGTCTCCGGTATTATGGGCGCCCGCAAAACCGCGGAAGAGCGCGCGCGCGACATGCTCTATCCGGAGCAGATCTATCAGGAATTTGAAGGCGATACCGGTACCTGGTGGAACTTCGACCCGCGTGTCGAGTGGCTGATGGGCTACCTGACCAGCCATCGCTCGCAGAAGGTACTGGTGATTTGCGCCAAAGCCGCCACCGCGCTACAGCTGGAGCAGGTGCTGCGCGAGCGCGAAGGCATCCGCGCCGCGGTGTTCCATGAAGGGATGTCGATTATCGAACGCGACCGCGCCGCGGCGTGGTTTGCCGAAGAAGACACCGGCGCCCAGGTGCTGCTGTGCTCCGAAATCGGCTCCGAAGGACGTAACTTCCAGTTCGCCAGCAACCTGGTGATGTTCGATCTGCCGTTTAACCCGGATCTGCTTGAGCAGCGTATCGGCCGTCTCGACCGTATCGGCCAGGCACACGATATCCAGATCCACGTTCCATACCTGGAAAAGACCGCGCAGTCGGTGCTGGTGCGCTGGTATCACGAAGGCCTCGACGCCTTCGAACATACCTGCCCGACCGGTCGGACCGTCTACGACAGCGTCCATGATGAACTGATCAACTACCTTGCAGCACCGGAATCCACCGACGGCTTTGACGATCTGATCAAATCCTGCCGCCAGCAGCATGACGCCCTGAAGGCGCAGCTGGAGCAGGGCCGTGACCGCCTGCTGGAGATCCATTCTAACGGTGGCGAGAAGGCCCAGGCCCTGGCGGAGAGCATCGAAGAGCAGGATGACGACACCAGCCTGATCGCCTTCTCGATGAACCTGTTCGATATCGTCGGCATCAACCAGGATGACCGCGGTGAAAACCTGATCGTCCTGACCCCTTCCGACCATATGCTGGTCCCGGACTTCCCGGGCCTGCCGGAAGACGGTTGCACCATCACCTTCGAGCGTGACGTGGCGCTGTCGCGTGAAGATGCGCAGTTTATCACCTGGGAACACCCGCTGATCCGCAACGGTCTGGATCTGATCCTTTCCGGCGATACCGGCAGCAGCACCATTTCCCTGCTGAAGAATAAGGCGCTGCCGGTCGGCACCCTGCTGCTGGAGCTGATCTACGTGGTCGAAGCGCAGGCGCCGAAACAGCTGCAGCTTAACCGCTTCCTGCCAGCGACGCCGGTCCGCATGTTGCTGGATAAAAACGGCAACAACCTCGCCGGCCAGGTGGAGTTTGAAAGCTTCAACCGCCAGCTGAGCGCGGTTAACCGCCACACCGGCAGCAAACTGGTCAACGCGGTGCAGCAGGACGTTCACGCGATTCTGCAGCAGGGCGAAGCGCAGATCGCCAAAGCGGCGCAGACGCTGATCGACGCGGCGCGTCGCGAAGCCGATGATAAACTGACAGCGGAACTGTCGCGCCTGGAAGCGCTGAAGGCGGTGAACCCGAACATCCGTGACGACGAACTGGCGGCGATCGAAAGCAACCGTCAGCAGGTGCTGGAGGCGCTGGGACAGGCCGGGTGGCGTCTGGACGCCCTGCGTCTGATCGTCGTCACCCACCAGTAACGGAACGCGAAATGGCGATGGAAAACTACAATCCGCCGCAGGATCCCTGGCTGGTGATCCTGTATCAGGATGAGCACATCATGGTGGTCAACAAGCCAAGCGGCTTGTTGTCCGTACCCGGTCGTCTTGATGAGCATAAAGACAGCGTGATGACGCGCATTCAGCGCGACTTCCCGCAGGCCGAATCGGTGCATCGCCTTGATATGGCCACCAGCGGTGTGATTGTGGTGGCACTGAATAAGGCCGCGGAGCGTGAACTGAAACGTCAGTTCCGCGAGCGCGAGCCGAAAAAGCAGTACGTCGCCCGCGTCTGGGGACATCCGCAGCCGGCGGAAGGTCTGGTGGATTTACCGCTGATTTGCGACTGGCCGAACCGGCCAAAGCAGAAGGTGTGCTATGAAACCGGCAAAGCGGCGCAAACCGAATATGAGGTGCTGGAGTACGCAGAGGATAATACCGCCCGCGTGCGCCTGAAGCCGATTACCGGACGTTCGCACCAGCTGCGCGTGCATATGCTGGCGCTGGGGCATCCGATTCTCGGCGACCGCTTTTACGCCACGCCGGAGGCGCTGGCGATGGCCCCGCGTCTGCTGCTGCACGCCGAGACGCTCACCATCACCCACCCTGCCTACGGCAACGCGATGACCTTTCGCGCGCCGGTCGACTTTTAGGACGTCCCCGGTGCCGCCTTGCCGCCGGGGAATACTGACCCGTTAGTCGCGGGCAAACCACGCATCAATCATCTGCTCAACGCGCGCCACGACGAGATCGGTGTCGTGTCGACGGCTGCGCGCGCAGGCGTGCGCAGGCTCATCACACAGCAGACAGCGGCGCTGCGACTCACCCAGCGACTGACGACCTACCTGCCCGTTCTGTGGACAGATCACATCGATATCCCACAGGCGTCCCAGCGGATGGCTCTGCTCCAGCGTACTGCACATCGCTTTGATTTCGCTGGCCGGGTGCGCCACGCACCACAGCGCTTCGGGCCCGGTCGGCAACCACAGCACCTGACGATCCAGCGCTTGCCAGCGGTGCTTCCACAGCAGTTGGTCGCAGGCCTGGAGGGCAACGCCCATCATGTTGCGATAGCGAATGCTGTCTTTCACCGCCCCCGGGGTCACCAGGGTCAGGGAAATAACAGGCTGCTGATAATGGGCCAGCCAGTCAGCCTGGCGGGCTGCACGCTGCTCTTTCGCCGCCAGCAATGCATCGATGCTGACGCCCGCCTGGGCGGGAGTATCCACTGACATTAATTCCTCTCCTACATATGATAAATGCGACAGCGCCTGGGCTGTCATGATGATGGATGCGATAGCCGATCGCGCGCTGATTGTAACGCTAAATGAGGAGCATTTAGGATACAGAACGCAGATATTTTCTGCGTTCTGTAGCGGAAAATGGCAGATTTATCGCTTAGCGCAGCGTTTAATCACGCCAGATAGTGGCTGAGGAACAGCAGTCCCAGCGAGACATTTATCGCCCCGCCGATCCGGGTAGCGATCTGCGCGAACGGCATCAGGCTCATGCGGTTACCGGCGGTCAGGATCGCCACATCGCCGGTGCCGCCCTGCCCGCTCTGGCAACAGGAGACAATCGCCACATCGATCGGGTGCATCCCTATTTTTTTACCCACAAAGAACCCCGTCGCCACCAGCGCCGAGACGGTACTGACGATCACCAGCAGGTTGGTCAGCGTGAAGGCGTTTACCAGCTCCTGCCACGGGGTGATCGCCACGCCGACGGCAAAGAGGATCGGGTAAGTCACCGCGGTGCGGAAGAATTTATACACCATCTGCGATCCCTCCTGCAGGCGCGGCGACACCACGTTAGCCAGCTTTAACAGCACCGCGAGGAACAGCATGCCCACCGGCGCCGGCAGGCCAATCAGCTTGTGGCCAAGCATCCCCATCATATACAGCAGCACCGCCAGCAACGCGCCGGAGGCCAGGGTCCCGACGTCGGTTTTGCCGCTCACGCCTTCGCTCTCGCCGAGGCTACGGGTTTCATTACTGCGGTTCGGCATGAGTTGTCCTTCACCGGTGAGATGCGGGGAACGCTTGCCGAGCTGGTTGAGGCAGCCGGAGATAACGATCGCCGTCAGACTGCCGAGCATCACCATCGGCAATATCCGGCCCAGTGCCACGCCCTGCTCCATATGCATCAGCGCGGCGTAACCCATCGACAACGGGATCGCCCCTTCCCCCACGCCACCGGCCATGATCGGCAGCACGATAAAGAAGAACACCTGGAACGGCTCCATGCCCAGCAGCGTGCCGACGCCGATGCCCACCAGCATGCCAACCACTTCGCCGCACAGCATCGGGAAGAAGATCTTCAGAAAGCCCTGAATCAGCGTGGTACGGTTCATACTCATGATGCTGCCGACGATGATGCAGCAGATGTAGAGATAGAGGATGTTGGTGGATTTATAGAATTTAGTCGTGGATTCCACGACCACGTCCGGCAGCAGACCGTAGTGGACCAGCGCGGAAGGGATAAAAGTGGCGCAGATCGCCGCCGCGCCGAGTTTCCCCAGCACCGGCAGGCGCTTACCAAACTCGCCGCAGGCGAAGCCAAAGAAAGCCAGGGTGGCCACCATCACCACGATATCGCTCGGCAGTTTACCGCCAAGGCAGTCGAGGGCAATCAGCCCCCCGGCCAGCAAAAACAGCGGCAGCGGGACGATCCCTACCTTCCAGTTATCCATGATGTGCCACCAGCGCTGCTTCAGCGTGGTTTTCGGCGTATTGATCGGTTCAAGGGTTGCAGAGAATGCATTGTCTGTGGTGCTCATAAATTCAGCCCTGTCGTTATTATTCATTTTCAGCGTAAAGGGACAGCGGCGTCGTTAATGTGAAGCTCCCCAGATTAAAAAAGAAGTTTTAATGGTCACTATGGTTTTTATGGTTTCTATTCGCGGAACCGCGCAGGGGTGATATATCTCTGATTTATTGTCGTGGTTTTTATGGTGTTTATTCTCTCTGACGCGTTATTTCCGTCGAGCCCCCCGCCGACAGTCAGCGCCTGCGCAGGCGATCACAACTTTTCCTTAACATTTACGTCACGTGACAGAAAAATGATAGAGTGCCGGTATGGTGAATACGCTGTCCGGGACCTATGAAAGTATCTTTTCAATATAAGCTGTTTATTTCGCTGGTCGCCTTTTTCTCGGTCCTCTTTATTGCGCTGGGCATTTATTATTATTTTGATGCCAGCCGCCAGCTGTATCAGGAAATGAGTGGCCGGGCCAAAATTCAGGCCGAAGAGATAGCCCTGATGCCTAATTTACGCCAGCAGGTCAGCCAGCACGACCCGCAGGCGATTCGGGCGTTTATGCAGCAAATCGCCGCCCATAGCGATGCCAGTTTTATCGTCATCGGCGACCGCCAGGGCGTGCATCTGTTTCACTCCGTCCATCCGGAGTGGGTTGGCACGCGGCTGGTCGGCGGCGACAACCAGGCGGTACTGGAGGGGCACACCATCACCACCATTCGCAAAGGCGGCCTGGGCGTCTCGCTGCGCAGCAAAACGCCCATCGTCGATGACGAGGGGCGGGTGATCGGTATTGTCTCCGTTGGCTACCTCACCAGCTATCTCGACAGCATCACGCTGACCAAAGTGATCAATATTTTTATAGCCGCCGTCCTGCTGCTCATCGCCCTGTTTATCTTCTCCTGGTATTTTACCCGCAGTATCAAGAAGCAGATTTTTTCGCTCGAGCCGCGAGAGATAGGCCTGTTGGTACGTCAGCAAAAGGCAATGATGGAGTCTATCTTTGAAGGGGTGATTGTCATCGATCACCAGCGGCGCATTGAGGTGATTAACCATGCCGCCCGCAGCCTGCTGGAGCTCAGCCAGCCTGCCCGCCAGCTGCGCGGCCAGTCGATCGACAGCGTCATTTCGCCGCAGCCGTTTTTCGCCAGCGACGACATGCTCGAGCGTGACACCCATGACGAACTGTGCCGCTTCAACCAGCTGACCGTGCTCGCCAGCCGGGTGCGCATTATGCTGGAGAATACGCTGCAGGGCTGGGTGATCACCTTCCGCGACCGCAACGAAATCAATGCCCTCACCGCCCAGCTCAGCCAGGTGAAGCGCTATGTCGACAACCTGCGCATCATGCGCCACGAGCAGCTCAACCGGATGACCACCCTCTCCGGCCTGCTGCATATGGGCCACTATGACGAAGCGATCCGCTATATTCAGGCCCAGTCGGAGCATGCCCAGGAGCTGCTGGACTTCATCTCCTCGCACTTCCACTCGCCGACGTTGTGCGGCCTGCTGTTGGGCAAGGCCACCCGTGCTCGCGAAAAAGGGGTTGAACTGAGCTTCGACCCGGCCTGCCGTATCGATCGTCCGCTGCCGTCGTTGAAGGAATCCGAACTGATCTCCATTATCGGCAATCTGCTGGATAACGCCATCGAAGCCACGCAGCGCGCCGAGCTTCCGCACGAGCCCGTGGAAGTACTGATTCAGCTCAACGCCCGGGAGCTGATCATCGAAGTGGCCGACCGCGGCGTCGGCATCCGTCCTGATATTCGCGACCGCATTTTTGAGCGTGGCGTGACCACCAAAACCCGTGGCGATCACGGCATTGGTCTGTATCTTATTGAACATTATGTCACTCAGGCGGGCGGCACCATCGAAGTCGCTGACAACGCGCCGCGGGGAGCCATCTTTACCCTGTTTATCCCGGCCGATGCGCCCGCCTGTCCGCAAACGGAGGCCCACGATGCATCATGACCTGGTCGATGTGCTGATCATTGAAGATGAGAGCGAGCTGGCGCGCCTGCACGCCGAGCTTGTGCAAAAACACCCGCGACTGCGGCTGGCAGGCATGGCGGCCTCCCTCGCTCAGGCGCGGCAACTGCTCCACGCCAGTCCGCCGCAGCTGGTGCTGCTGGATAATTATTTACCGGACGGCAAAGGCGTCACGCTGATGACTGACCCGGTGCTGGCGACCACCCATTGCTCGGTGATCTTTATTACCGCCGCCAGCGATATGGAAACCTGCAGCCTGGCAATCCGTAACGGCGCCTTCGACTATATCCTCAAGCCCGTTTCGTGGAAGCGGCTGAGCCAGTCGCTTGAGCGCTTTATCCAGTTTTACGATCAGCAGCGGGAATGGAAAATCGTCGATCAGCAGAACGTCGATTCGCTCTATCAACTGCAGGCAAAGAACTATCGCGTGGATAATGGCAGTAAGGGCATTGAAGAGAAGACGCTGGCGCTGGTACAGGGGCTGTTTAGCGGTCGGGAAGCGCACTGTTTTTCCGTCGATGAGGTGGTCAGCGCCGCCGGGCTCAGCAAAACCACCGCCCGGCGCTATCTGGAACACGGCGTTGAGACCGGCTTTCTGGAAGTGGAGATGCTGTACGGAAAAATCGGCCATCCGCGGCGGCTGTACCGACGCGCGCAGCCTAAAAGCTAAAGCCCCTCGCCGGACGGGAGGGGCAGGAAAACTCAGAAGCCGCGCTGCTCTTTGATCAGCTCCCAGGCCTTCTGGATCTCCTGGGCTTTCTGTTTGGCCATCTCCATCATTTCCGGCGGCAGCCCTTTTGCCACCAGCTTGTCCGGGTGATGTTCGTTCATCAGCTTACGATAGGCGCGCTTCACCGTCGCCGCGTCATCGGTCGGTTTCACCCCCAGCACATTGCAGGCATCTTCGAGGGTTGGCCCGCGCTGCGCCTGCTGCCAGCCGGCATTGCCGCCGTGCTGACCATACGATTGCTGCTGCGCACCACCGCCGAACTGGGCGCCGCCCTGCATCATCCGCAGGAACTGATCGAACTGGGCGCGGGAGATGCCAAGCTCGTCAGCGATGACGAACAGCACTTCACGTTCGTTGGGGTGCAATTCGCCATCAGCAAACGCGGCCTGCAGCTGAATTTCCAGAAACATCCGAATCAGATCGAAGCGGCCAAAGCAGACGCTGCGTAGCTGACGCATCTTCTCGCGCAGCGGATAGTTGTCGGCTTTACCGTCGCGAAACGCCTGCTGTGCCGCCGTACGCGATGCGCCGTGCAGGTTCATGCGATCCATCAGCACATTGGCGACATGAATATCGGCTTCGGTGACGCGGCCCTTGGATTTGGTCAGATGCCCCATCACTTCAAAAGTGGTGGAAAAGAAGAGCGACTGGCGTTCCTGTTGATTAGCGAAGAGATTCAACCGGCGGCTGCGCGCCCGGTCAAACATATGGCCCACCAGGAAGCCGAGCACGACGCCCCAAAACCCACCGCCCATCAGCAAAGCCACCGCCACGCCAATCACTTTACCCAAATACTGCATAGACTCCCCAACTGTTTATCGCCGTTAAGCTCGAATATGACCGCACGTTACCCGGCACTCGCGCCTCGGTCAATTGTGGGACATAGCCTATAATTTGCTTTATCATACTCGTCATTCAACAGGGTGCCTAACGCTCGGGCTCGAAACGGGCAGGATTAACACTAGCGTGATAAAGTTGAGTAAGTTAGGCTCTGACCGTTTGCAAGCCGCTGCCACAAGATGATGGAACAATAAATACAACGTATGAAAAAACGTATTCCCAGCCTCCTGGCTACGATGATTGCCAGCGCCTTGTATAGCCAACAAGGCCTCGCTGCCGATCTCGCAACGCAATGTATGCTTGGCGTGCCAAGCTTTGATCGTCCACTCGTGGAAGGGAGACCTGGCGAGTTGCCGGTGACGATTAATGCCGATCATGCGAAGGGCAACTACCCTGATAATGCCGTCTTCACCGGTAACGTCGACATTAATCAAGGGAACAGCCGCCTCCGTGCCGACGAAGTTCAGCTGCATCAGCAGCAGGCAGCAGGCCAGGCGCAACCGGTGCGAACGGTGGATGCGCTGGGCAACGTCCATTACGACGATAACCAGGTGATCCTCAAAGGGCCTAAAGCCTGGTCAAACCTGAACACCAAAGACACCAACGTCTGGCAGGGCGATTATCAAATGGTCGGACGCCAGGGGCGTGGCACCGCCGATCTGATGAAACAGCGCGGCGAAAACCGCTATACCATTCTGGAAAACGGCAGCTTTACCTCCTGTTTGCCGGGCTCAGACACCTGGAGCGTCGTGGGCAGCGAAGTCATCCACGACCGTGAAGAGCAGGTTGCCGAGATCTGGAACGCCCGCTTTAAGCTGGGCTCGGTACCGATTTTCTACAGCCCTTACCTGCAGTTGCCAGTGGGCGATAAACGTCGTTCCGGTTTCCTGATCCCGAACGCTAAATACAGTACCAAAAACGGTGTGGAATTCTCCCTGCCGTACTACTGGAATATCGCGCCGAACTTCGATGCCACCATCACCCCGCACTATATGAACAAACGCGGCGGCGTGATGTGGGAAAACGAATTCCGCTATCTGACCCAGCTCGGCAGCGGCTTAACCGAATTCGACTACCTGCCATCGGATAAAGTCTACGAAGACGACCACTCCAAAGACAGCAACAGCCGCCGCTGGCTGTTCTACTGGAACCACTCCGGGGTTATCGATCAGGTGTGGCGTCTGAACGCTGACTACACCAAGGTGAGCGATCCAGACTATTTCAGCGATTTCAGCTCGAAATATGGTTCCAGTACCGATGGCTATGCGACGCAGAAATTCAGCGCAGGTTACGTCAACCAGAACTTTGACGCGACGGTATCGACCAAGCAGTTCCAGGTCTTTAACCGGGAATCGAGCAACTCCTACTCGGCTGAGCCGCAGCTGGACATCAACTACTACCAGAACGATGTCGGTCCGTTCGATACCCATCTGTACAGCCAGGTCGCTCACTTTGTTAACTCGAATAACAACATGCCGGAAGCGACCCGTGTTCACTTCGAACCGACGATCAACCTGCCGCTGTCCAACGGCTGGGGTAGTCTGAATACTGAAGCCAAGCTGCTGGCGACCCACTACCAGCAGAGCAACCTCGATGATTACAACGCCGCCAACGGTACCAACTACAAAGAGTCCGTCAGCCGCGTAATGCCGCAGTTTAAAGTCGACGGTAAAATGGTCTTTGAGCGCGACCTGCAGGAGGGATTCACTCAGACGCTGGAACCGCGCATGCAGTATCTGTACGTGCCGTACCGCGATCAGAGTGAAATCGGCAGCTACGACTCCACGCTACTGCAGTCAGACTACAGCGGCCTGTTCCGCGACCGTACCTACAGCGGTCTGGACCGCATCGCGTCAGCCAACCAGGTCACCACCGGCATCACCTCTCGCGTGTATGATGCCGCCGCCGTGGAACGTTTTAATATTTCCGTTGGTCAAATCTATTATTTCACCGAGTCACGCACCGGTGATGACAACATCAACTGGGAGAACAACGACACCACGGGTTCACTGGTATGGGCCGGAGATACCTACTGGCGCATCGCCGATGACTGGGGCTTACGCGGGGGGATCCAGTACGACACCCGTCTGGATAACGTCGCCACCGGTAACGGCACCATTGAATACCGTCGTGATGAAAACCGCTTAGTTCAGCTTAACTATCGTTACGCCAGCCCGGAATATATTCAGGCTACACTGCCGTCATATTCCACGGCGGCACAATATAAACAGGGTATTTCGCAAGTGGGGATGACCGCCAGCTGGCCGATCGTCGATCGCTGGTCCGTGGTCGGGGCATACTACTTCGATACCAATACCCGGAAAGCAGCAAACCAGATGTTGGGTGTTCAGTATAACTCCTGCTGCTACGCCATCCGTCTTGGCTACGAACGTAAAGTCAACGGCTGGGATAGCAACAACAACGGCGGCGAGAGCAAATACGACAACACCTTCGGAATCAATATTGAATTGCGCGGTCTGAGCTCTAACTACGGCCTCGGCACCCAGCAGATGCTGCGTTCGAACATTTTACCGTACCAGAGCTCCCTGTGATGCGGCTGGTTTACAACATCGTCCGCATTTGCGGTTAATTGAAATGGAAAAAGTATGAAGAACTGGAAAACGCTGCTTCTCGGTATCGCCATGATCGCGAATACCAGTTTCGCTGCCCCTCAGGTGGTCGATAAAGTAGCGGCCGTCGTCAATAATGGCGTCGTGCTGGAAAGCGACGTCGATGGTTTGATGCAATCAGTTAAGCTCAATGCGGGTCAGGCTGGTCAACAGCTGCCGGATGACGCGACCCTGCGCCATCAAATCCTCGAAAGACTGATCATGGACCAGATCGTATTGCAGTTGGGGCAGAAGATGGGCGTGAAGGTCTCTGACGACCAGCTCGATCAGGCCATCGCCAACATCGCTAAACAAAACAACATGACCATGGATCAGATGCGCAGCCGTCTGGCCTATGAAGGCATCAACTACAACACTTACCGTAGCCAGATCCGCAAAGAGATGCTGATTTCGGAAGTGCGTAACAATGAAGTGCGTCGTCGTATCACCGTGCTGCCGCAGGAAGTCGAAGCGCTGGCAAAACAGATTGGCGACCAGAACGATGCCAGCACCGAGCTTAACCTGAGCCACATCCTGATCCCGCTGGCGGAAAACCCGACCGCGGATGAGGTTGCCGCAGCCCAGGAGCAAGCGAATTCCATCGTTGAGCAAGCGCGTAACGGCGCCAACTTCGGTAAACTGGCCATCACCTACTCCGCTGACCAACAGGCGCTGAAGGGAGGCCAGATGGGCTGGGGTCGTATCCAGGAGCTGCCAGGTATTTTCGCCCAGGCGTTAAGCACCGCCAAAAAAGGGGATATCGTCGGCCCGATTCGCTCTGGCGTCGGTTTCCACATTCTGAAAGTCAACGACCTGCGCGGCGGGACTCAGAACATCTCCGTCACCGAAGTCCATGCCCGTCATATTCTGCTTAAGCCGTCGCCGATCATGAACGATGCCCAGGCCCAGGCCAAGCTGGAACAGATCGCGGCTGACATTAAGAGCGGGAAAACCACCTTCGCCAAAGCGGCGAAAGCGTTCTCTGAAGATCCGGGCTCGGCGAACCAGGGCGGTGATTTAGGTTGGGCGACACCGGATATCTTCGATCCGGCATTCCGCGATGCGCTGATGCGTCTGAACAAAGGGCAGACCAGCGGACCGGTGCACTCTTCCTTCGGCTGGCATCTGATCGAACTGCTGGATAGCCGTCAGGTCGACAGAACCGATGCCGCGCAGAAAGATCGTGCATACCGCATGCTGATGAACCGCAAATTCTCTGAAGAAGCGGCAACCTGGATGCAGGAACAGCGCGCCAGTGCGTATGTTAAAATTCTGAGCAACTAATATCGATGCCTGAAATCCGTAAAGTTGTCATCACTCCCGGCGAACCCGCCGGGATTGGCCCTGACCTGGTCGTGCAGCTTGCCCAGCGCGACTGGCCAGTTGAGCTGGTGATCTGCGCCGACGGCGCCCTGTTAACTGACCGAGCCCAGCGGCTCGGTCTTCCTTTATCTCTCCGCCCATACGATCCTGCGCAACCGCCCGTTCCGCAACGCGCTGGTACGCTGACGCTGCTTAACGTACCGCTGAACGTTCCGGCGGAACCCGGCGTGCTGAACGTGCAAAACGGCGCCTATGTCGTGGAAACGCTGGCGCGCGCTTGCGACGGCTGCCTTAGCGGCGAATTTGCGGCGTTAGTGACCGGCCCGGTGCACAAAGGCAACATCAACGACGCCGGCATCGCCTTCACCGGTCATACCGAGTTCTTCGAAGAGCGCGCGAAGGCCAGCAAAGTGGTGATGATGCTGGCGACCGAGGAGCTGCGGGTGGCGCTGGTGACGACCCATCTGCCGTTGAAAGCCATCAGCGAAGCGATAACGCCCGAGCTGCTGCGCGAGATCATCACCATTCTCGATCACGATCTGCGCACGAAATTTGGCATTGCCCAGCCGCATGTGCTGGTTTGCGGGCTTAACCCGCACGCTGGCGAAGGCGGCCATATGGGCACGGAAGAGATAGATACCATCATTCCGGTGCTGGAAGAGATGCGCGCGAAGGGGATGAACCTCAGCGGTCCGCTGCCGGCAGATACCCTCTTTCAGCCCAAATACCTTGACCATGCCGATGCGGTACTCGCGATGTACCACGATCAAGGCCTGCCCGTGCTAAAATACCAGGGCTTTGGCCGTGGCGTGAACATTACGCTCGGTTTACCTTTTATTCGTACCTCCGTCGACCACGGCACCGCACTGGAATTAGCGGGTCAGGGAAAAGCGGACGTCGGCAGTTTTATCACGGCGCTTAATCTCGCCATCAAAATGATTGTTAATACCCAATGAATAATCGAGTCCATCAGGGCCATTTAGCCCGTAAACGCTTCGGGCAGAACTTCCTCAACGATCAATTTGTGATCGACAGCATCGTCTCGGCGATTAATCCCCAGAAAGGCCAGGCGATGGTTGAAATCGGCCCGGGTCTCGCCGCGCTGACCGAGCCGGTCGGCGAACGTCTTGACCAGCTGACCGTTATCGAACTGGACCGCGATCTGGCAGCTCGCCTGCAGACGCACCCGTTCCTCGGACCGAAGCTGACCATCTATCAGCAGGATGCGATGACCATGAACTTCGCCGAACTGGCGGAGAAAATGGGCCAGCCGCTGCGCGTATTCGGCAACCTGCCGTACAATATCTCGACGCCGCTAATGTTCCATCTGTTCAGCTATACTGATGCCATTGCCGATATGCACTTTATGCTGCAGAAGGAAGTGGTCAATCGTCTGGTTGCCGGGCCGAACAGTAAGGCGTATGGTCGGTTAAGCGTGATGGCGCAATATTATTGCCAGGTGATCCCGGTACTCGAAGTGCCGCCGAGCGCGTTTACCCCGCCGCCTAAGGTCGACTCCGCGGTGGTTCGCCTGGTGCCGCACCGCACCATGCCGTATCCGGTAAAAGAGATCCGGGTACTGAGCCGCATCACAACCGAAGCCTTCAACCAGCGCCGTAAGACCATCCGCAATAGTCTCGGCAATCTGTTTAGCGTTGAAGTGCTGACCGAGCTGGGCGTCGACCCGGCAGTGCGTGCGGAAAATATTTCTGTAGAGCAGTACTGTAAGATGGCCAACTGGTTATCCAACAATCTGCCTTCGAAGGAGAGCTAACCATGATTAATTCGCCTCGTGTTTGCGTTCAGGTGCAAAGCGTCTATATCGAATCGCAGTCTTCTCCGGAAGAAGAGCGTTACGTCTTCGCTTATACGGTCACCATTCGCAATCTGGGGCGGAGTCAGGTTCAGCTGCTTGGCCGCTACTGGCTCATCACTAACGGCCACGGTCGTGAGACTGAAGTGCAGGGTGAAGGGGTGGTCGGCGAGCAACCGCATATTCCCGCTGGCGGTGAATATCAATATACCAGCGGCGCGGTCATCGAAACGCCGCTGGGAACCATGCAGGGTCATTATGAGATGATCGATATCGACGGCGCGCCGTTCCGTATCGAGATCCCTGTGTTCCGTCTCGCAGTTCCAACGCTCATTCATTAAAACAATGTCAACATACCTTATTGGCGACGTTCACGGTTGCTACGATGAACTGATCGCATTATTAGCGCAGGTTGAATTCGACCCGGGCAGCGATACGCTATGGCTGACCGGCGATCTGGTGGCCCGTGGCCCGGGGTCGCTGGAGGTCCTGCGCTATGTCAAATCTCTGGGCGACTGTGTGCGACTGGTGCTGGGCAACCATGACCTCCACCTGCTGGCCGTCTTCGCCGGTATCAGCCGTAACAAGCCGAAGGATCGTCTGAAATCCTTGCTGGAAGCCCCGGATGCCGATGAGTTGCTCAACTGGCTGCGTCGCCAGCCGCTGCTGCAGGTGGATGAAGAGAAAAAGCTGGTGATGGCCCACGCGGGCATCACGCCGCAGTGGGATCTGGAGACCGCCCAGCAGTGCGCGCGCGATGTTGAAGCGGTGCTCTCCAGCGACTCCTACCCTTTCTTCCTTGATGCCATGTACGGCGACATGCCGAATCACTGGAGCAACGAGCTGAGTGGTCTGGCACGCCTGCGCTTTATCTCTAATGCCTTTACCCGCATGCGCTACTGCTTCCCGAACGGCCAGCTGGATATGTATTCGAAAGAGGCGCCCGAGGACGCCCCGGCGCCGCTGAAGCCGTGGTTTGCCATTCCTGGCCCGGTCAGCAATGCCTACAGCATTGCCTTTGGCCACTGGGCTTCACTGGAGGGACGCGGTACGCCAGAGGGGATTTACGCCCTGGATACGGGCTGCTGCTGGGGCGGTGAACTCACCTGCCTGCGCTGGGAAGATAAGCAGTACTTCACCCAGCCGTCGAACCGCCAGAAAAGCCTCGACGAAGGCGAAGCCGTCGCGTCCTGAGTCTTCCCGGATGGCGGCGCGTTGCGCCTTATCCGGGCTACATTGCCTTGCGATTTGTCGCCCGGGCAGCGCTCCCGAAAGACGAAGCCCGCGACGGGAAATATGACGAGATACTGAGTGCGCAATCGTCGCGGAATTCACGCAAAAGAAAACCCCGGTCACGCCAGACGCGACCGGGGTTTTTTCATAGTTATCCTTCCCGCTTAACGGCGTTCGAGGATCTCAAAGCAGTAGCTGTGGGAGTTCTGCGCGTCAGCGTCATGAAACTCGCTGAACACCGACTCCCACTCGTCCGGATCGTAATCCGGGAAATGGGTATCGCCTTCCACTTCCGCATCAATGTGGGTCAGATAGAGCTTATGCGCTTTCGGCAGGAACTGCTCATAAACGCGGCCGCCGCCAATCACCATAATCTCTTCCACATCACCGCAGGCAGCAATCGCTTCCTCCACTGAGGAGACCCACTGCACGCGATCGTCGCTGCCGGGTTTGCTGCTGATCACGATATTTTTACGCCCCGGCAACGGGCGCCCAATGGATTCCCAGGTCAGACGCCCCATCACCACCGGCTTATTTAACGTGTTGCGTTTGAACCAGGCGAGATCGGCAGGCAGGTTCCATGGCATGGCGTTTTCCATACCAATGACGCGATCTACCGCTAACGCCGCAATCAGACTGATCATTCATTCATTCCCGAGTGCAAAAAATTGTCGCCACTATACGGAAAGCGTACTACTTCGTCGACTGGCCGGAAGGTAAAGAATAAGAAAATTTTCTGATTTGCTGGCAAGCCCACGTTCACACCGTGGGCCGCCAGAACCGGTTCTAAACGGAAAACAAAATGTTACTGGCGAGCGTCAGGCTGAGGGCTTATTTTCCGGCTCATCGGCAATATCCCCGGTGTGCCTGCCCTCTTCCGTCCCCTGCCAGCCGTGACGCTGCACCAGCGACAGATGATGACGATCTTCGTTAATGATGCCGGTGAGCATATCGCTGGTCCGCTTGAAGACCGCCACCCGCGACGCCGCGTCGTTTTCCGCCATCGCCACCATCTCTTCAACCATCTGCAGGTTGAAACGACGGAACAGATCGGCCCGCTCGCGGGCTTCATACGCGCCGAGCCCCAGCGCCTCCAGCGTCATCCGGCCGGACTTCAGCGCCGCCTCAAAGGTTTCACGCTCCGGGGCCTCGACGCCAGCCTGGCGCAGCTTGATGTAATGATCGACATCGCGGGCGCGGGAGATAATCTGCAGATGCGGAAAATGCTCTTTCACCCTCTCCACCAGCTCAAGGCTGACGTGCGGATCGTCGATGGCATTGATCAGCACTTCCGCCTTTTCAGCGCCAGCCGACTCCAGCAGGTCGACCCGGGTGGCATCACCGTAGAAAACCTTCATATCAAATTTGCGCAGGGTATCAACATGATCCGGGTCGTGATCGAGGATCACCATTTTCACTCCGCTGGAGAGCAGCACACGACCGGCTATTTGCCCGTAGCGACCAAAGCCGGCGACAATCACCCGCGGCTGCTCTTCATCAATCTCGTCAGCATCGCGCGCCTGGCCGCTGGCCGATTTCTCCAGGCGAGTCAGCAGGACCAGCAGGACTGGCGTTGCCGCCATCGACAGCGCTACCGCCAGGGTCAGCGCCTTTGCCCATTCTCCGTCCAGCACATCCGCCATCCGCGCGGCGCCAAAGACCACAAACGCGAACTCGCTTCCCTGCCCCAGCAGCACCGCAAACCAGCGGCGCTGGGCGCGTGGCACGCCCAGCGGCCTGGCGATAAGCCACAGCATCAGCATTTTTATCGCCAGGAAACCGAGCAGCAAAATAACGATACGCAGCGGATGGGTAACGAGAGTGCCGAAATCAATCGACATGCCGACGCCGATAAAGAACAGCCCCAGTAGCAGCCCTTTAAACGGCTCGATATCGCTCTCCAGCGCATGGCGATACTCGGAGCTGGCCAGCAGCACCCCGGCGAGAAACGCCCCCATCGCCATCGACAGCCCGACTTCCTCCAGCAGCAATCCAAAACCGAAGACCAGGAACAGCGCCACGGCGCTGAACACTTCGCGCAGGCCGGAACGGGCGACAAAGCGCAGCAGCGGACGGGTCAGATAGCGCCCCAGGGCCACCACCAGCGCCAGCGCCGCGGCCACCTTCAGCGCGGAGATAGCAAACGCCACCAGCGAAGTGGCGCCGCCGCTGGCCGCCAGCAGCGGGATCATCGCCACCAACGGGATCGCCGCGATATCCTGGAACAGCAGCACCGCGAAGGCGCTCCGCCCCATCTGCGACACCGTCAGATTGCGCTCATTCATCGCCTGCATCGCAATGGCAGTGGAAGAGAGCGCCAGGGTCATGCCTATCAGCTCGGCCACCTGCCAGCGCAGGCCCAGCAGCATACAGAACAGGCCAATCAATACCCCGCAGGCCACCATCTGCAGCGCGCCGCCGCCGAACACCGAGGCGCGTAGCTTCCACAGTCGCTGCGGATCCAGCTCCAGACCAATCACGAACAGCATCAGTACCACGCCGATCTCGGCAAAGTGCAGAATCGACTCGGCATCGGTCACCAGCCGCAGCCCCCACGGGCCGATAATACAGCCAGCGATCAGATAGCCCAGCACCGACCCCAGCCCCAGGCGGACGGCGATGGGCACAATCAGCGCCGCGGCGCCCAGGTAAATCAGCGCTTGTATCAGGGTATGGCTATCCATTCTGGTGTGCCTCCTGCCAGTCGATTAAGCGTTGACGATAGTGGCGGGCCTGCGCCTGCAGCGTTTCGTCATCGCAGATAAAGGTGCAGTGCATGGCGAACGGCGGCAGCCATTTCATCCCACAGTAAAGCGCGGTTGCCTGCAACGGCTGCGCCAGCACCGGAAAACCGGGGAATGAGCCGATGTCAAAGTGGCTTTCACCGCCGCCGGTGGTCACCGCCCACATCAGCGATTTACCGCGCAGGGCAATACCGTTGTGACCATAGGCCCAGCCGTGCGCCAGCACTTTATCCATCCACAGCTTCAGCAGCGGCGGCACGCTATACCACTGCATGGGATGCTGCCAGATAACCAGATCGGCACGGGCCAGCGCCGCCTGCTCGGCGGCGACATCGATATTAAAGTCGGGATAGAGTTGATAGAGGGAGCGTATCTCTACGCCTTCAAGCGTCCCTGCCTGTTCAAGCATTCGCTTATTCGCATGAGAATGCTGCGGATAAGGATGCGCATAAATTATCAGAATCATTGATTGGCCTGTGTTTGCTCTTGTCATAATCAGCAAGAGTGTAGACAGTTAAGCCAACGGCTTACAATGATAACTGTGATTTATGTCGCAGTGGGTTACGCATTTCGGGGTTGATTCTTGATCGCCACATCAGAATCGCTGTCGACCAGATCGCATTGCTTCGGTAGCAGAAAGGTCATTGTACCGGCGATAATCAACGAACCGGCCAGGGCGCAGACCGCCACATTCTGGCCGTAGAGATACATCATCACACCCACCAGATAGGGGCCACAGAATCCGCCGAGATTGCCCAGGCCATTGATCACCCCGCGTGCGCTGCCCGCCACCTCCGGCGAAGCGATACGCCCCGGCATCGACCAGAACGGACTGGTAGCCGATTTGAGAAAGAAGCCGCAGATCACCAGCGCGATATAGGCCGCCACCATATGGTCGCGCAGCACCACCGATGCCACCAGCGCTGCCGCAAAACTGTAGAGCGAGAAGCGAACCCACAGACGACGCTTACCGCTGTGGTCGCTGAACAACGAAATCACATAGATCCCGGCCAGCGTGGCGACAAACGGCAGCACCGCCAGGAAGCCAACGCTGGCCATGTTGCCGCCGGTTAACCCCTTCAGAATGGTCGGCAGCCACAGCGTGTAGCCATAATCCCCGGTCTGGTAGAAAAAATTGAGGATCACCAGCTTCATCAGTCCGGCATTACCAAACACATCCTTCACCGGGGCCTTGCTGACTGGGGCTTCGGCCTGCTTCGCCGCACGCTCGGCGGCCAGGGTGGTCACCAGATAGTCACGCTCGCGGGCGGGCAACCAGTGGGCCTCTTGCGGACGGTCGCTGATCATAAACCACCACACGACCAGCACCACCAGCGACAACAGCCCTTCGATGATAAACAGCCAGCGCCAGTCAAGCGCCGCAATAATGGCGCCGGAGACCGGCGCGGTGAGCATGCCGCCGAGCGGGGCAAACATCATCACAAACGCGTTCGCGCGACCCAGCTCTTTTTCCGGAAACCAGTTACTGACCATGGTCAGCACTACCGGCAGCATTCCCCCTTCCGATACCCCGAGAATAAATCGCAGCACCAGCAGTTGATATTGATGAGTTACAAACCCTGTTGCCACGGAAACGATAGCCCAGGCTACCAGCGACCAGGCAATAAATTTTTTACCGCTGCCGTTAACCGCAATTCGCCCACCGGGAATTTGCAAAAATAAATAACCAATAAAAAAGATACCGCTGGCCACGCCGGCCATTTGGCTGGTAATGCCTAAATCGGCCTCCATGCCGCCCGGCAGGGCAAAGCTAATATTAACCCGGTCCATAAATGACATAATGCAGGCAATTAACACCGGCACAATGATACGCAGCCAACGGGTGCTGGGAATTTTCTCGTTCATATATTTGCACTCTCTATGCAGAGGTTATTGTTTTGATTGAGATCGCGCGGGTACAGAAATAAAAAGCTAATTAATCGATAGCGTTTGGCAGCGCTGCGCCGGCAAACCAGGCGGCGACGTTAGCAAAAACCACTTCGCTCATTTTCTGTCGTGTTTCCTGCGTGGCGCTGGCGACATGCGGCTGCAGCACCACGTTATCGAGGGCGATCAGCGCCGCCGGGACCTGGGGTTCCTGTTCGAACACATCGAGCCCGGCCCCGGCGATAACGCCGTTTTGTAACGCGTGGATCAACGCCTTTTCATCCACCAGCGAACCGCGGGCAATATTGATAAGCCAGGCATGCGCCGGCATCACGTTAAACACCGAGGCGTCGATGATGCCGCGGTTCGCCTCGCCGCCGGATGCGGCAATCACCAGAAAATCGCTCTCATGCGCCAGGGTATGCAGGTCGGCACACCACTGATAATCGAGGCCCGCTATCTTTTTACGGTCGGTATACAGCACCTGCATATCAAAACCCCGCGCCCGGCGGGCGATCGCCTGGCCAATATTCCCCATACCCAGCAGGCCGATACGCTTCCCGCTCACCTGAGTCGCCAACGGCATACCACCGCTCAGCCAGCGTCCTTCGCGGACAAAGCGATCGCCCTGACAGAGCTGACGGGAACCGGCCAGCAGCAGCCCCATCGCCAGGTCAGCGACATCATTCGTCAACACCCCGGAGGTGATGGTGACGGCAATTTGCCGCGAGCGGGCATACGCCAGATCCACCGCATCGGTACCGACGCCAAAGATGGCAATCAGCCCAGCCTGAGGCAGCAACTCAAGGACGCTGTTTGCTACGCCGACGTCGCCGCGAGTGACCACGACGGCAATGTTCTCACCTTGCTCACGCAGAAAGGCGATCGGGTCGTCCTGCTCGTAGAGACGCAGCAGCGGGAAATGCTCCGCCAGCTGCAGCTGCAGGGTTTCAATTACGGGGGCCACTAAAAGGACGGCGCGGGGAATAACACTCTTCATCAGATCACCTGTTTGACGTTTGGTTACGACGGTAGCCACTATCAAACGGGTTTTTACCGGGGGATTTTGCGATCTGTATCACGCTGAATCGTGTTAAAAATGCGTGTTACCGGACGCGTGATCGTGAAGACAAAACGGCGACCAGACAGGCGATGGACCGCGCGCGCATTAACCTTTCGCTAACACGCGGTAGGCGCTGGCTGATGGACGTTAAATCGTTTCGCCCATCGACAGGCGGTAGTGGAGATCCACTTTTTCAATGGTGGGCAGTCCTTTGATTTTCTTTATTAAAATCTCTGTCGCTACTTTCCCCATCTCGAAGCGCGGCGTCAGGACGCTGGCCAGCCGGGGAGAGACGATCTGGCCGATCTCCAGGCCATGAAAGCCCGCGATAGCCAGCTCCTGGGGCACGCTGATACCGGATGCCAGGCACTCCTGTAACACGCCCACCGCCAGATCGTCATTAGTGCACAGGATACCGTCCATATCGGCGTACATTTGCCGCGCCAGGGTCATCATGCCGGTGCCAATGGAAACCGACGAGACTTTATTCGGCGCAATGCGCCCCACCGCCAGCCCGGCATTCTCCATCGCCCGACAGTAGCCCAGATAACGCTGCTCGTCGCGGACATCGGACATCGAGCCGAAGTAGATGATCCGTCGTTTACCGCTGGCCAGCAGCATGGTGGTCATATCGAAGCCGGCCTGGAAGTTATCGAATCCGACGTTGATGCGTCCCGGATTCTCCGCCAGCCCCATCACTTCAGCGATCGGGATCTTCGCGGCATTCAGATACTTGTCCGCCCGCAGGGAGTGCACCGACTCGGTCAGCAGCAGCCCTTTCACGTTAAACGCCAGCACGGCGGCAATCTGCTCCTCTTCACGCTGGCGATCGTAGTCGTAATTCACCACCAGCGTCTGGTAGCCATGCCCGGCGGCGACAGATTCGATACCGGCCAGCAGATCGGCAAAAATTTGATTATGAAAGGAGGGAATGAGTACGCCAATCCGCGGCACGGCGACGCTGGTCATCGCCGGATTATCCGGGTCGGGCTGATAGCCGATCTCCGCTATCACGCTGGCAATGCGCTCCGCCGTCTCCGGTTTCACCTTTTCCGGGGTGCGTAAATAGCGGCTAACGGTCATCTTGGTTACGCCAGCCAGCTCGGCAATATCATGGAGCGTAATGCGTTGTGCTTTCATCTGTGTGTCCGCCAAATACCTGACTGCTTCAGGCCATTATGCCTGTCGGGGGGTAAAAAGAGAATGCCAGTCCGTAGCCGTTAACCCGTTGAGTCAGCGAGATTTACCGGCAGCGTCACGTTTAAGGTAACCCCTTTTTGTAACACGGTTTCGAGTGATCTTCATCACAGTTTCCCCCGGTAAAAATCCGTGAGATAGGGCACAGGTTTTCTTCAGCCGCTAATCAGGATATCGAGATGAACGATCTTTTCAGCTTACAAGGTAAACGCATTTTAATTACGGGTGCAGGACAGGGGATCGGTTTTGTCATGGCCCAGGGTCTGGCGCAATATGGCGCAGAAATCATTATTAATGACCTTTCTGCCCCGCGAGCGGACGATGCAGTGATGAAGCTCCGCGATGAAGGCGCCATCGCCCATGCTGCGGTATTTAACGTGACCGATGCCGAGGCCGTTGAAGAGGCCATTGCCGATATCGAAGCGCATATTGGCCCAATCGACGTGTTATTCAATAACGCCGGGATCCAGCGTCGACACCCGTTTACCGAATTCCCGGTGCAGGAGTGGAATGACGTGATTTCGGTTAACCAGACGGCGGTGTTTCTCGTCTCTCAGGCCGTCGCGAAGCGCATGGTTGACCGCCAGCAGGGAAAAATCATCAATATCTGCTCCATGCAGAGCGAGCTGGGGCGCGACACCATCACCCCTTACGCCGCCGCCAAAGGCGCGGTGAAGATGCTAACCCGCGGGATGTGCGTTGAGCTGGCGCGGCACAACATTCAGGTCAACGGTATTGCCCCGGGCTACTTTAATACGGCGATGACCCGGACGCTGGTTGAGGATAAGGCGTTTACCGACTGGTTATGCAAACGCACCCCTGCCGCCCGCTGGGGCGATCCGCAGGAGCTGGTCGGCGCTGCCGTCTTTTTATCGTCAAACGCGTCGAATTTCGTCAACGGCCATCTGCTGTTCGTTGATGGCGGCATGCTGGTCGCGGTCTGAAAGAAGGAGCGCATGATGGCAGGACAATGCATTATTTTGATGGGCGTCTCCGGGACCGGCAAATCCACCGTCGGTCAGGCATTGGCCCACGCGCTGGGGGCGAAATTTATCGACGGCGACGACCTTCATCCACGCAACAATATCGTCAAAATGGCCACCAGCCAGCCGCTAAATGATGAGGATCGTCAACCGTGGCTGACGCGTATCGCCGACGTTATTTTCAGCCTTGAGCAGAAAAACGAGTCTGGTGTATTGGTCTGTTCCGCATTGAAGAAGCGCTATCGCGACCGCCTGCGTGAGGGGAACGCGAAGCTACGCTTCCTGTGGTTGACCGGGGATTATGACTGCATTTTGCAGCGTATGCGCCAGCGTAAAGGCCACTTTATGCCAGAGGCGCTACTGCGTAGCCAGTTTGCCGCCCTGGAGACGCCAGACGCCAGTGAAAGCGATGTTCTGGCCGTCGATATTACCCCCGACGTCGCCAGTATTGTCGCTCACTCATTAACGTTACTTCATTCGCAACAACCGCAGAGGATCCCGGCATGATTATCGATACCTTAACCGCCGCCGCCGAAAATGAGCTCTATCCGCCGGTGATTCGCCAGGCGCTGCAGGCCGTATTACAGCAACAACCGCACGCGCTGCCGCCGGGGAAATATACCGTCGAGAGTGATAATGTGTTTTTTACCGTCGTCGAAGGTCACACCCGGCCGCTGAGCGAGCAACGCCCGGAATATCATCGTCAATATCTCGACATTCACATTGTGCTGAAAGGCGAAGAGATCATCGGTGCCGGGAATAAAGGGCTGCCGCTCGTTGAAGATGGCCCCTTCAACACGGCGCAGGATATCGGTTTCTGCCAGGCTATCGACAGCGAAACGCTGATTCATCTCCACCCGGAAGAGCTGGCGATCCTCTTCCCCGGTGAATTACACCGCCCGATGGCCTGCCTCGATCAAGGCGCAGCGTTGCGCAAAATCGTGGTCAAAATCGATCGCGCGCTGCTGTAACGCGATCGTTCGGCCCCGCACGCTCCCCGCGGGGCCTGGGATAACCACTTAGTTATCCAGCTCATCCATGGATTTTACCTGGTCGCGGTTAATCTGCTCCACGCGGCCGGTTTCGGCATTTTTGTATGAGACGAGGCCGGTGTCATCATCCACCTGCGGTTTGCCGCTGGTGACAATGGTCTTGCCATCGGTGGTTTTGATCGACTGATTCGATGAGCAGCCGGCCACGAACATGATTGCCGTCGCTGCCAGTGCGGATGCCACCAGAATATTGTGCCGCATTGTATCCTCCTGTCTTTTCATCAATAGGTATCGTTATGGTGCTAACTATAGTTAGCCTGACCCGACAGGTGGTTAAAAGCAGAACTCTCCGAAGATGACCGTAGCCAAAAAAAAGGGCTGACGATGTCGTCAGCCCAGGCTTGTTGTTATCCGGCCAGGCCGGTGCGCTTATTTGGTGATTTGCGCGTGCATTTCCTGAACCGAAATCACCTTCTCGGTGGCATCGGCATTCAGCGCCATCGCAGTGGCAAAGCCGCCGTTCAGGGTGGTGTCGTAATGCACCTTGTACTGCAGCGCGCTGCGGCGAATCAGCTTGGAGTCTTCAATCGCCTGGCGACCTGCGGTGGTGTTGATGATGTAGGTGTATTCGCCATTCTTGATACGGTCCTGAATGTGCGGACGACCTTCATGCACCTTGTTCACCAGACGCGGGTTGATACCCGCTTCGCCCAGTACAATCGCCGTACCGTGGGTCGCATCCAGCTCAAAGCCAAACTTCAGCAGCTTCGCCGCCAGGTCGACCACGCGCTCTTTGTCGCCTTCGCGAACGGAGAGCAGTGCACGACCCTTTTTCTTCATGGTCGAGTTGCTGCCCAGCTGCGCTTTGGCGAACGCTTCGGCAAAGGTGCGACCCACGCCCATCACTTCCCCGGTAGAGCGCATTTCTGGCCCTAACAGCGGGTCAACGCCCGGGAATTTGTTGAACGGCAGGACCACTTCTTTCACCGAGTAGTACGGCGGGATGATCTCTTTGGTCACGCCCTGCTGCGCCAGCGTTTTACCGGCCATTACGCGCGCCGCGACTTTCGCCAGCGGGACGCCGGTGGCTTTGGAGACGAACGGTACGGTACGCGCCGCACGCGGGTTCACTTCAATCAGATAAACTTCGTTATCTTTCACCGCGAACTGGACGTTCATCAGACCACGAACCTGCAGCTCGAAAGCCAGCTTCTGCACCTGCTCGCGCATCACATCCTGAATTTCCTGGCTCAGCGTATACGCTGGCAGGGAACAGGCTGAGTCGCCGGAGTGTACGCCCGCCTGCTCGATATGCTCCATGATGCCGCCAATCAGCACCATCTCGCCGTCGCAGATAGCATCGACATCCACTTCAATCGCGTCGTCGAGGAAGCGATCCAGCAGTACCGGTGCATCGTTGGAGACGCTAACCGCGGTCTGGAAGTAGCGGCGCAGATCCTGCTCGTCGTAAACAATTTCCATCGCCCGGCCGCCAAGCACGTAAGACGGACGAACCACCAGCGGGTAGCCAATCTCTTTCGCTCTCTCTACCGCCTGCTCAATGGCGGTGACGGTGGCGTTCGCCGGCTGTTTCAGCTTCAGACGGTCAACCGCGTGCTGGAAGCGCTCACGGTCTTCCGCGCGGTCGATAGCGTCCGGGCTGGTGCCGATAACCGGTACGCCTGCGGCTTCCAGGGCGCGCGCCAGCTTCAGCGGCGTCTGGCCGCCGTACTGGACGATTACGCCCTTCGGCTTCTCGATGCGTACGATTTCCAGCACGTCTTCCAGGGTCACCGGCTCGAAGTACAGACGGTCGGAGGTGTCATAGTCGGTAGACACGGTTTCCGGGTTACAGTTGACCATGATGGTCTCGTAACCGTCTTCGCGCAGCGCCAGAGAGGCGTGTACGCAGCAGTAGTCAAATTCGATACCCTGGCCGATACGGTTCGGGCCGCCGCCGAGGACCATGATTTTATCGCGGTCAACGGACGGGTTGGACTCACACTCTTCTTCATACGTAGAGTACATGTAGGCGGTATCGGTGGCGAATTCGGCGGCGCAGGTGTCCACGCGCTTGTAGACCGGGTGCAGGTCATACTGGTCGCGTAGCTTGCGAATTTCCGCTTCACGCACGCCAGCCAGTTTCGCCAGACGCGCATCGGCAAAGCCTTTACGCTTCAGGGTGCGCAGGAAGTCGGCGTCGAGGCCGTTGATGCCCACTTCCACCACTTTCTCTTCCAGACGCACCAGCTCTTCAATCTGCACCAGGAACCAGCGGTCGATATTGGTCAGGTTGAAAACGCCGTCTACCGAGAGACCGGCGCGGAAAGCATCCGCGATGTACCAGATACGCTCGGCGCCAGCGTCTTTCAGCTCGCGGCGGATTTTGGTCAGCGCTTCCGGGTCGTCGAGGCTCACTTTCGGGTCGAAGCCGGTAGCGCCCACTTCCAGGCCGCGCAGCGCTTTCTGCAGCGATTCCTGCTGGGTGCGGCCAATCGCCATCACTTCGCCGACGGATTTCATCTGGGTGGTCAGACGGTCGTTAGCGCCGGCGAATTTTTCGAAGTTAAAGCGTGGAATTTTGGTGACCACGTAGTCGATGGACGGCTCGAAGGAAGCCGGAGTGCGGCCGCCGGTGATGTCGTTCATCAGCTCGTCGAGGGTGTAGCCCACCGCCAGCTTGGCCGCCACTTTAGCAATCGGGAAGCCGGTGGCTTTCGAGGCCAGCGCCGAAGAGCGGGAGACGCGCGGGTTCATTTCGATAACGATCAGGCGACCGTCTTTCGGGTTCACCGAGAACTGCACGTTAGAGCCGCCGGTTTCCACACCGATTTCACGCAGGACCGCCATCGAGGCGTTACGCATGATTTGGTATTCTTTGTCGGTCAGGGTCTGCGCCGGGGCAACGGTGATGGAGTCGCCGGTATGGATCCCCATGGCATCGAAGTTTTCAATCGAGCAGACGATGATGCAGTTGTCGTTCTTATCGCGCACCACTTCCATCTCGTACTCTTTCCAGCCGATCAGCGATTCATCGATCAGCAGTTCGTTGGTCGGAGAGAGATCCAGGCCGCGTTCGCAGATTTCTTCGAACTCTTCGCGGTTATAGGCGATACCGCCGCCGGTGCCGCCCATCGTAAAGGACGGACGGATAATGCACGGGAAGCCAACGTCGGCGGCAACCGCCAGCGCTTCTTCCATGGTGTGGGCGATGCCGGAGCGCGCGGTGTCGAGGCCGATTTTCTTCATCGCCACGTCGAAGCGACGACGGTCTTCCGCTTTATCAATCGCGTCGGCAGTGGCGCCGATCATGGTCACGCCGAACTCTGCCAGCACGCCCTGACGTTCCAGCTCCAGTGCACAGTTCAGCGCCGTCTGGCCGCCCATGGTCGGCAGCACCGCATCCGGGCGCTCTTTTTCGATAATTTTACGTACTACTTCCCAGTGAATCGGCTCGATGTAGGTCGCATCGGCCATTTCCGGGTCGGTCATGATGGTCGCCGGGTTGGAGTTCACCAGGATAACGCGGTAGCCCTCTTCACGCAGGGCTTTACAGGCCTGCGCGCCGGAGTAGTCAAACTCACACGCCTGACCGATAACAATCGGGCCCGCGCCCAGAATCAGGATACTTTTTATGTCTGTACGTTTTGGCATTGCTCTTTTACTCCTGATTATTTCGCGGACTGACGGTAGAGCTCAATTAACTCGATAAAATGGTCGAACAGCGGCGCGGCATCGTGCGGCCCCGGGCTCGCTTCAGGGTGCCCCTGGAAGCTAAACGCCGGTTTGTCGGTACGATGAATGCCCTGCAGGGTGCCGTCGAACAGTGACTTATGAGTCACGCGCAGGTTGGCTGGCAGCGTGGCTTCATCAACCGCAAAACCATGGTTCTGCGCAGTAATCATCACCACGTCGTTATCAATATCTTTAACCGGGTGGTTGCCGCCGTGGTGGCCGAACTTCATCTTAATGGTCTTCGCACCGCTCGCCAGCGCCAGCAGCTGATGGCCAAGGCAGATGCCGAATACCGGAATATCGGTCTCAAGGAATTTTTCAATCGCGTCGATAGCGTAATCGCACGGCGCCGGGTCGCCTGGGCCGTTAGAGAGGAAAATACCGTCCGGATTCAGCGCCAGAACATCCGCCGCCGAGGTCTTCGCCGGTACCACCGTCAGGCGGCAACCGCGATCAACCAGCATGCGCAGGATGTTGCGTTTTGCGCCGAAGTCATACGCCACGACGTGGAAGGGCAGCTCGCTCTCCGCTTTCGCTTCCGGCAGGTCGCCCGCCAGGGTCCAGCTGCCTTGCGTCCAGCTGTAGGTTTCTGCGGTGGTCACTTCCTTCGCCAGATCCATGCCGTTCAGGCCCGGGAACGCTTTCGCTTTTTCCAGCGCCAGTTGAGCATCCGGGTTGTCGCCCGCGATGATGCAACCGTTCTGCGCCCCTTTCTCACGCAGCAGACGCGTCAGCTTGCGGGTATCGATATCGGCAATCGCCACGATGTTATGGCGCTTCAGATAAGAAGAAAGATCTTCAGTATTGCGGTAGTTGCTGGCAATCAGCGGCAGGTCGCGAATAACCAGACCCTGCGCGTGTACCTGAGAAGATTCTTCATCGGCGGCGTTGGTGCCGACATTACCAATATGAGGATAAGTAAGAGTGACGATTTGGCGGGAATAGGAAGGATCAGTGAGGATTTCTTGATAACCGGTCATTGAAGTATTGAAAACGACTTCCCCAACCGCCGTGCCGGTTGCCCCGATGGCCCGACCGTGAAACTGGGTTCCGTCTTCCAGAACCAATAGCGCTGACTTAATCAAAACACCCTCCAGAGAATATCCACTCACTTTATTTGCATATTAATTCATAAACACGATCTGAATCAATGCAAATCTGTTGCCCGCAGAATTTTGGCAAACGGCGGCATTCTGGAGAGATGTCGGATAAAAGTCAACTTAAAGCGGAGATTTTTAATGTCATTTTACGCCACTGGCGCATAACACGTGATTTTTACGCCAAAAAGATCAACAAACCTGGCTGAGAAAACGCTTGCGGAAGGAAAAGAGTGTAAAACCTGGCGACGGAGAGCTCAAAAGTGGACCAAATGGTCAAAATTTACATTTCATTCACCCAAAACAGCAGAAAAATGATACTTTATAGCCAACTAATGCAAAAATACAAACCAAACCCATAAAAATAAAAAAGGGCAACAATATATTGCCCCTTGCATCAATGACTTATTGATTGCAATAACCACATCACGATGGGTAATAATCGTTATAAACTGTTCAAATCCAGCACATCACGCATGTCAAAAAGACCACTTTTCTTATCTTTAAGCCATAATGCCGAACGAACTGCACCATTAGCAAAGGTCATGCGGCTGGACGCTTTATGGGTGATTTCAATACGCTCGCCAATATCGGCAAACATTGCCGTATGTTCGCCGACGATATCGCCCGCACGGACGGTCGCGAAGCCAATGGTGCCCGGAACGCGTTCGCCGGTATGACCTTCACGACTGTAGACGGCGCAGTCCTTCAGATCTTTGTTCAATGCTCCGGCGATCGCTTCGCCCATCGCCAGCGCGGTGCCTGACGGTGCATCCACTTTATGCCGGTGGTGCGCTTCGATAATTTCGATGTCGGTGTAGTCGCCCATCACCTTTGCCGCCTTCTCCAGCAGCTTTAACAGGACGTTGACGCCGACGCTAAAGTTAGCGGCGAAGACAATGGCAATCTCCTGCGCGGCGTCGCGAATCGCCTGTTTGCCGGCGTCGTCAAAACCGGTGGTGCCGATGACCATCCCTTTGCCATGCTCGCGGCAAAACGCCAGATGGTTCAGCGTGCCTTCCGGGCGGGTAAAATCGATCAACACGTCGAAATCATCTTTTACCGCCGTGAGGCTGCTCTGCACCGCGACGCCCGCTTTGCCGGCGCCCGCCAGCTCCCCGGCGTCGCTGCCCACCAGGCTTGACCCTTCGCGCTCCAGCGCCGCGCCCAACGCCACGCCTTCCATCTGCAATGCAGCCTGAATTAACTGGCGTCCCATCCGGCCGCCCGCGCCGGCGATGGCCACGCGGATTTGTGCATCATGCATAGCTATTCTCTTTTGTTAACATTACGTAAATTGTTTTCAGAGTAACCAGCCCGTCAGCGGGCCGCTACTCAAAAACGCCGATAATTAGAAATTTATGACAAACGGCGGACGATATCAGTAAAAACTATACGATTGTGCCGCAATTCCACGTTGACGTAGTGACAACCGGGAAGGCTAATGATGGCGCTTTCGCCCGCACAATGCGGGCGAAAGCGGTGTTGTAGTGGGTTATAGCGGGTTATAGCGGGAAAAGTGCGCCGGCGGGAAACGCGGATAAAAACCAGGTCACCGCCAGCAGATCGGCGCTGCCGCCGGGGCTGAGATGGCGGGCAATCAGCTCGTCGTCAAACTGGCGCAGCGCCTCCAGCCCGCCGTCAGCCAGCACACCGCCCTGCCACAGCAGTCGCTGCGCCTCCTGCTGAACAAAGTTCAGCCCGGCAAGCCCGCCACGCGAGACCAGGTTAGTGTCATCATTCCACGCCATCAGATGCAGCAAGGTTTGCAGCAGTGCCAGATTGCTGTCGCCGGTCTCCTCCATCATGCGGGTAAAGACCGGTAATGCCTGGGTACGCACCGTCAGGAAACCGCTTTCCGCCTCGCCGCGGGCCCCGGAGAGGCCATAACGCAGAAAATGGGCCTCACCTTTACTGAGCCGTTCCCCACTCGCGGCGGACAATTCCTGCATAACCATGCCGCGACAGAAGCGCGCCACCTGGTCACAAAGCCGGTGTTGTTCAATCGGCTCACCTTTCGACACCAGCCTTCCCGCCGCCGCGCTCAGCAAACCGAAAGCGAAGATCGCCCCGCGATGGGTATTCACCCCGCCGGTGGCCTCCAGCATATCGTTCTCACAGGCCATCCCTACCGGGCGCAGCATCATCAATACCTGCTCCGGCGCGACCGCCGCAGTATCGTGACCCATGATAAAAAACTTCTCCATCCACGGCGCCACCACCGCGGTGCTGGCCTCAAACGAGGCCAGATCCATATCCCGGTGCGCGCCAGCGTTACGAATATCCACCAGCCCGGGCTTGGGGGTCAAGCGAACTTCGGTCAACAGCGCGCGCTCTACCGCGCTGACCACCTCTTCGGCGCTCAGTGGCTTCACGCGCCGCACACGCGCAGGATTCATTAACACGTCGCTCATGGCCTTTCCCCTCTGCGTTTAGTCGCTGTTTTTCACCTGACGAATCACATCGATGACTGAACCGTCGCGATAGCGCACGACCGCCACCACCCGATCGGTAAATTCGATCGGCTGCGGCTTGCCGGTCAACAGCTCTGCACGCTGCTGCAGCTCCTCAATGGTCATCAGCGGAATACCCGCATTGCGTAAATTGTCGATCAGGTCCTGGCGCGCCGGGTTTACCGCAATGCCGTGGTCGGTGACCAGTACATCCACGCTGGCTCCGGGCGTCACACGGGTCAGCACTTTTTCCACGACGCAGGGAATACGGCCGCGAACTAACGGCGCGGTAATGATGGTCAGATCCGCGCCGGCGGCGGTATCGCTATGTCCGCCGGATGCACCGCGCAGCACGCCGTTGGAGCCGGTCATCACGTTGACGTTAAAGTCGGTATCGATTTCCAGCGCGCTGAGCATCACCACGTTCAACCGCTCGCAGGAGGCGCCCTTGGAACCTGGACTGGCATACTGGTTGGTGGAGATCTCGACGTGGTTTGGGTTCTGCGCCAGCGAGCGCGCGGCGTCGCCATCGAACGACTGGGTATCAAGCAGCGTTTTGATCAGCCCCTTTTCGTGCAGATCGACCATCGTGCCGGTGATGCCGCCGAGGCCGAAGCTGGCGGTGATGCCGTTACGGCGCATTTTGTCTTCGAGGAAGCGGCTGACAGCCAGCGAGGCGCCGCCGGTGCCGGTCTGCAGCGAGAAGCCATCTTTAAAGTAACCGGAATGCTCGACCACCTTCGCCGCCTGGCGGGCAATCAGCAGTTCGCGCGGGTTGCTGGTCAGACGGATCGCCCCAGCGGTAATTTTTTCCGGATCGCCGACTTCGTCCACCTGGACGATCAGATCCACCTGATCCTGGGCAATGCTGGCCGGATAGTTTGGGTAATCCACCCACGCTTCGGTCAATAGCACCACGCATTTGGCATGTTCCGCATCAACGCGCGCATAGCCCAGCGAACCACAACGTGATTTACCGCTAAAGCCATTGGCATTACCAAACTCATCACAGCAGGGGACGCCGAGAAACGCGACATCAATTGACAGTTCGCCGCTTTGAATCAGCTGTACGCGACCGCCGTGAGAGTGGATCTGCACCGGGTTTTCCATCAGGCCGGCGGAGATCTCCTCGCCCAGCTTGCCGCGCAGACCGGAGGTGTAGATCTGGCGGATCACGCCATTTTTAATATGCTCGATCAGCGGCCAGTGGGCGTCGATCAGCGAACTGGATGCCAGGGTCAGATCGCGAAAGCCCATCTCCGCCAGCTTCGCCACCACCATATTGACCACTTTGTCACCGCCGCGAAACGCGTGGTGGAACGAGATAGTCATACCATTTTGCAGGCCGGAGCGACGGATTGCCGTTTCCAGCGAGTCGCAGATTTTACGCTGGCGCTTTTCTGTTTCACTGGCCAGCCATGGGCTTTTCGCCGTCACGCCGCTATAAGGGGTCAGTCCTTCCGGCATCACGTACTGCTGATTAAGCATTGCTACAGTTTCTTTCATCTTGTTCCCCTTAATCACGAATACCGGAAGCCGAGAGCGCCACCACTTTGCGAGCGTGGTCGATAATCGGTCCGTCGATCATCTTGCCGTTCAGCGACACCACGCCCAGACCGCGCGACTCTGCCTCTTCCGCCGCGGCAATCACCTCCAGCGCATGGTCGACCTCTTTGCGCGTCGGGGCATAGACCTGATGCAGGAGTTCAATTTGTCGTGGGTTGACCAGCGATTTGCCGTTGAAGCCGAGGTTTTTCGCCAGATTCGCTTCCGCGAGGAAGCCCTCTTCGTTGTTGATATCCGACCACACCACGTCATAGGCGGCGATGCCGGCAACGCGCGCGGCATGCAGCACGGCGCAGCGGGCATAGAACAGTTCAGTACCGTCACCACGGGAGGTGCCCATATCCATGACGTAGTCGAAAGCCGCCAGCGCGATCGCCGCCAGACGCGGGCTGGCGCGGGCAATCTCTACCGCATTCACCACGCCCAGCGCCGACTCGATGGCCGCCATGAGTTTGGTGCTGCCCACTTCCCGGCCGCATTCGCGCTCAATCCGCTCAACATGCGCTTCCAGCTCATGGATATCTTCTTTGCTGTCGGTTTTCGGCAGACGCACCATGTCCACGCCCGCGCGTACCACCGCTTCAAGATCGGCCAGACCAAACGGGGTGTTCAGCGGGTTAATGCGCACCACGGTTTCGATATCCTGATACAGCGGATGCTGCAGCGCCTGATACACCAGCAGACGGGCGGTATCTTTCTCCCGTAACGAGACGGCATCTTCCAGGTCGAACATCACCGCATCAGCACCGTAGACGAATGACGTGCTTAACATGGCGGCGTTGGCGCCAGGGATAAACAGCATACTGCGACGTGGTTTCATAGCTGGCTCCATTGCAATTGAGACTGTTGCGCCGCGCGCAGCGCCGCGGCCTGTACGCGGGCTCGCAAAACACACTCCAGGGCGCCTTTATCATCGACCACCACGTTGGCCTGCTTCACGCCAAGCTGCGCCAGCGTTTCTCTGACCACCTGCTCGATCGCGGCGCCAAACTGTTGTTTCACAATGCTGTCGATTTCCAGCTGAATGCCCGGCTGCGCCGCCGGTCCAATCCTGACCATCACATCGCTGGACTCCAGCGTGCCGGCCAGGGCGTCAATCTTCATTTCCATAGGGGAAAATCCTTAGTTAGGGCGTATAAATCAGGCGGTTTGATGTTCGCTCTCCGCCAGTTGCATCAGAAAAGAGAGGGTTCCCGGCGGCACCAGCGCCGCGACGGCTTGCCAGTTGCGCTGTCGGTACAGCTCGCGCACGCGAGAAGCGGATATCGGCCCACCGTTTTTTTCGATACGCGCCAGCTCAACCACTTCAACAGGCGGCGCATCACCGGGCGCTTCCAGCAACGCTTTCATGCGCTGGTTGTAGCTGCGGGTCAGCGAACACAGCGGCTCGGTGCCAACAAAGCGATGGGTGATCTGCAGCGCCGGGGCCAGGCGTTCGCGGAAGATCTGCAGGTCGATCTGGCTGTGGCAGTCATCGACCACGCCCTGCTCTTTGAGGAAGTAGCCGGGGAACGTCGCCCGTGAGATGAGGTACGCCGAACCGGGATGCAGCGTCACCTTGTCGATGCCGGCAATACCTTTTTCGATAAGCGTAAAGCGATCGTGATAGGAAAAGCAGGAGGCATCTTCCTTCACGACAAACAGATGCAACCAGTCGCACTGGCGTGCCGCCTGCTCCACCAGCCAACGGTGGCCGAGGGTAAACGGGTTGGCATTCATCACGATGGCGCCGATTTTGCGCCCCGGCTGACGGTACATCGCCAGCTGTCGGCAGTAGCGGGTCAGCCGTTCGCGGCTATTTTCCATTAATACGGCGCGATCGCCCGCCTGGGCAATTGGCCAGAAGCCTGCCCCGGAAAAGAGCGCAGCGTTACTGGGTTTAGTGAATAAAAACAGCTCGCTGCGCCCCAGCTCATAGGCCAGCGTCAGGAGCTCGGTCAGTAATTTAAGGCTCAGCCCCTCCCCCTGCAGCGAGGGATCGATGGCGATGCATTTCAGCACATTGCCGGCGATAGCACCGCAGCCGACCAGCCGCTGCTGATACTCGGCGATAATCGCCATTTCGCAGTCGGCCTCTAACGACAGTTGATGCTGGCGGAGAAACCGATCGATCGCCTCTCGCCGCGGTTTATCTTTTAATAGCTGAACGCGTTTTAATATCAGTGTCATTTTTTAGCGCTTCGTCATTTCAAAACGACCTGTATTTCGCCAGCGTTCGGCTATGGATTCTTGTATTTAAGTCACAGTTTTTCTCGTGGCTTAATTGGCTTTATGGTTTTTATGTTGTTAATTAATTCAGAATAATAAAAACAATTAAATTAATAAAAAACACGAGTATTCAGTGAAGGTAATCACACCTTACCACTGGGTCTATTTATTACTATGCGCCGGTCTTAATACTCCATCGATAAACAGGATAACGTTTATGACTAACATGAGTCAGGCTCCGGTAACGGAGAAGAAGGGCGTTAGCGACCTGCTGGGATTTAAAATCTTCGGCATGCCGCTACCTCTTTACGCGTTTGCGTTAATTACACTATTACTTTCACATTTCTATAACGCTTTACCCACCGACATTGTCGGCGGTTTCGCCATCATGTTTATTATCGGCGCCTTGTTCGGCGAAATTGGTAAACGCCTGCCAATATTCAATAAATATATCGGTGGCGCACCGGTGATGATTTTCCTGGTGGCGGCTTATTTCGTCTATGCCGGTATTTTCACGCAGAAAGAGATCGATGCCATCAGCAACGTGATGGATAAGAGTAACTTCCTTAACTTATTCATCGCGGTATTAATTACCGGTGCGATTCTGTCGGTGAACCGCCGCCTGCTGCTGAAATCGCTGCTCGGCTACATCCCAACCATCCTGATGGGCATTATCGGCGCGTCGATTTTCGGTATCGCTATCGGTCTGGTGTTCGGGATTCCGGTTGATCGTATCATGATGCTCTACGTTCTGCCGATCATGGGCGGCGGCAACGGCGCGGGCGCGGTACCGCTGTCGGAGATTTATCACTCCGTCACCGGCCGCTCACGTGAAGAGTATTACTCTACTGCCATCGCTATCCTGACCATCGCCAACATCTTCGCCATCGTCTTTGCCGCGATACTCGATATCATCGGTAAAAAGCACACCTGGCTGAGCGGTGAAGGCGAACTGGTGCGTAAAGCCTCATTCAAAGTGGAAGACGATGAAAAAGCGGGACAAATCACCCATCGTGAAACCGCCGTCGGCCTGGTGCTGTCCACTACCTGCTTCCTGCTGGCGTACGTCGTCGCCAAGAAAATCCTGCCCAGCATTGGCGGCGTTTCGATTCACTACTTCGCGTGGATGGTGCTGATCGTTGCGGCGCTAAACGCCTCCGGCCTGTGCTCACCAGAAATCAAAGCCGGCGCCAAGCGTCTGTCTGATTTCTTCTCTAAACAGCTGCTGTGGGTACTGATGGTCGGCGTCGGCGTCTGCTACACCGACCTGCAGGAAATCATCAACGCCATCACCTTCGCTAACGTCGTTATCGCCGCCATTATCGTTATCGGTGCGGTGATCGGCGCGGCGGTCGGTGGCTGGCTGATGGGCTTCTTCCCAATAGAATCGGCGATCACCGCAGGCCTGTGTATGGCTAACCGCGGCGGCTCCGGAGACCTGGAAGTCCTTTCCGCCTGTAACCGTATGAGCCTTATCTCTTATGCGCAAATCTCCTCCCGCTTGGGCGGCGGTATTGTGCTGGTCATCGCCAGTATCGTGTTCGGCATGATGATTTAACCCATTTGCACGGTGGCGCGTTGAACTGACGAGGTAAATGGCTTATCAGGGTCCAATGCCGGGAGCGGCAGAGGGAAATCCACCCTACTCCTTAGCCGGAAACACCAGAAACGTCGCCAGGCAGCGCGCCATCGTGCCTCTATTTGAGATGTACCAATGACTGACAATGCCGTCCTCCTGGGCGAAGGCTTCACCCTGATGTTTCTCGGCA